>JAXDMI010000580.1:0-4656 GCA_034666145.1 Myxococcales bacterium
AGCAGCAGTACGCCGGGCACGGCGGCAGCTGGTGATGCGGGCTCTGCGGGCACGAGCGGAACGTCGGGAGCGACGTCGGGTGCCTCCGGCGGCACGTCCGGCACCTCGGGCACGTCGGGCGACGCCAGCACGAGCGGCTCGAGTGGCACGAGCGGCTCGAGCGGCTCGAGCGGCACGAGCAGCGGTGTCGATGCGAGCGACGATGCGCTCGGCGCCTTCGATGCGCCGCCGCCGGACTGCAACGCCCACGGCGCGACCGCGGGCACCATCACCGGCAATCACGGCCACTCGCTGAAGGTGCCGGTGGCCGACTTCGCCGACGGCCTGCAGCACGTCTACGACATCACGGGCTTCGCGACGCACAGCCACACGGTCACGCTCTCGGCGACGGACCTCGCGACGGTCAAGAGCGGCGGCATGGTCACCGTGACGTCGTCGATCAACGTGCACATGCACGACGTGACGGTCGTCTGCGCGTGATGCGCTGAACGACGAGCTGCGATCACTTCCCGCTGGAGACGCCGCCGCTCTGCACCTTCGTGAGCTTCACGCCGCCGCCCGCCGGAGCACGACCCTTCGGGGCAGCGGCGCGCGCCGCACCGCCGCGTGACGGAGGCTTCGCGATGGCAGATGCGCCCGTGGTCGGCGGTGCAGGCGTGGCCGCAGACGGCGCGGCGGTCTCGACCGGCGCGATGACGACGGGCGGCGGAGCAATGGTCGCCGCGGGCGGCGGAGGCGCATCGACCGTGGTGGCGGCGGCGCGCGTCGGCTCAGGGCTGCCACCGGAGAGGCTCGCGATGAGGATGCCGAGGAAGAGCACGCCTCCAGCTGCGCCGGCGATCATGTAGAGCTTCTTCTTCGACTTCTTCGCGAACGGATTCGCCTCGTCGTCGCCGAGGTCGGTCGAGCTCGCGGCGGCGATCCCGAGGTCCGTCGTGAACGCCGGCGGCGGCGCGCTGAAGACGTCAGGCGGCACGGCGCTCTGCGGAGGCGCGGCCGACGCGCGGTTGTGGATGGCGAAGAGATCAATCACGCCGGAGTCTTCACGCATCACAGACAGCTCTTCCTGCAAGACCCGTTCGCTGTGCGAGAAGACCGTCACGAGGCGGCGAATCGAGCAAGTGCCGCGCTTTTCAGGGTCCGCGGAGGAAAAATACCGCGGGGCTGGAGGTCGAGCTCGTCGCCTCTCACGAGGGTGGATCGGCGATGTCGTCCATGGAGTCGAGTGTGTCGCGCGAGCACGTGCTCCTACTCTTGCGTGACAAAGGGCCACGGCTCCGCTTGCGTTCTCGACCTCGACATCTAGGAAACGTGTCGATGCTGAAGCTCACGAGCACGGAGACGCGCGCCCTCGCGGCCATCGACGAGGCGGCGATGGTCCGTTGTCTCGAACAGCTCCTCCGCATCCCGAGCGTGAGCGGCTCGCCCGAAGAGAACGAAGCCCAGCGCTGGTTCGCGGTGCAGATGCGCGAGGCCGGGCTCGAGACCGATCTCTGGGAGATCCCGCTCGCCGAGACGACGTCGCATGCCGACTTTCCGGGCTCGGAGGTGCATCGCTCGTCGGCCCTCGGCCTCGTCGGGTCGTGGGGCGCGAGCTCGGGACCAACGCTCGTGCTCAACGGACACATCGACGTCGTTCCGCCGGGAGACCTCTCGCAATGGGTCGATCGCGATCCCTACGCCGGAGTCACCCGCGACGGCGCCGTCTACGGACGCGGCGCTTGCGACATGAAGGGCGGCCTCGTGTGCAACCTGTTCGCGATCGCCGCGATACGGGCCGCCGGCATCACGCTGAAGGGCGGCGTGCTCCTCGAGAGCGTGGTCGGCGAAGAGGACGGTGGGCTCGGGACCTTCGCGACGCTCCTTCGCGGCTATCGCGGCGACGCCGCCATCATCCCCGAGCCGACCGACCTGGCCATCGTGCCCGCATGCGCCGGCGCGCTGACGTTCCGTCTCGCGGTCACCGGCCGGGCCACGCACGCCAGTGTTCGCCAGGAAGGCGTGAGCACGGTCGAGAAGTTTTGGATCGTGTGGAAGGCGCTCGACGAGCTGGAGAAGCGCCGCAATGCCAAGAAGGATGTATTGTTCACGCGGTTTCCGCTGCCGTTTCCGCTGAGCGTCGGCACGGTGCGCGCCGGCGATTGGCCCAGCTCGGTGCCCGATCAGCTCGTAGCGGAGGGACGCATCGGCGTCGCGCTCGGCGAGACCGTTGGGGATGCGCGCATGGACCTCGAACGTGCCGTCGCCGAGGCCTGCGCGAGCGATCCTTGGCTGCGCGAGCATCCTGTCACGGTCGAGTGGTTCGGCGGACAGTTCGCGAGCGGACACATTCCGGCCGATCACGCGCTCGTTCGCCTCGTCGCCGGCGTCCATGCGTCGCTCGAGGGTCGTGAGCCCGACGTGCACGGCGCGCCCTACGGCAGCGATCTCCGCCTCATGGTGGGCCTCGGTCACGTGCCGACCCTCCACTACGGACCCGGCAACGTGAAGCACGCGCACGCGCCCAACGAGCACGTTCCCGTCGCGCAGCTGCGTTCCGTCGTGCAAACGCTGGTGCTCTCGATCCTCCGCTTCTGCGGACACGAGTGACGCGTCTCAGCGCGCCGTGCGCAGGTACGGATGTCCGCGTCGCGAGGCCGGTCCCATGAACGCGCTCAGCTCGGCGCGATAGCGCTCGAAGCAGCGCCGCCCGGCCTCGAGGCGCATCAGCGCGCCCTCCGCCATCGCGCGTGCCGTCTGCGGATTCTCCTCGACGAGCGACGTCAGCACCTCGCGGTTCCAGGCGATGGAGTGCTTCACGTCGAGCGTTGCATGGAGCGCGAAGTAGCGACGCGCCTCGCCCCCGACGCCGAGGCGCTTGAGGCCAGCGTTGACGTGCGTCGCCCGGCCCGGAGCGGTGAGCTCGATGACGCCGAGCGCGCCGACCGAGTGATACGTGTAGCGGCGGTTCATCGCGAGCGCGGTCATGAGGTTGCCGAGCGCGAGCGACTCCCACACCACGGGCTGACCGCTCGTGATGCCGAGCTCGTGTGCGAGCACCTCGAGCATCGGCCCGTGCATTCCACCGCGCTTCCCCTGGCCCATCTCGTCCCAGTAATTGCGCGCGAGCTCGAGCTTCGCTTGCGTCGAGAGCTTCACCTGCGTCATCGCGACGAGGTCGTCGAAGCCGGCCTCGCCCGCCACTTCCTGGGTGAGGAACCAGACCATCGCGTCGAGCGGCGCTTCTTCGGCGAGCCACGGGAAGAGCGAGTCCTTCTGGCCGGGACCGTTCTCCTTCAGCGCCTCGAACCATGCGACGAACCCCGCGGGGTCGGTGGGTGCCTCCGCGGCGCGCTTGGCGACGAGCGCGCGCTCGTGCTCGACGAAGTCGCCCTCCTGGATCCGCCACGCGTGCTCGTCCTCGAGGTCGCACTCCCACGACGTCGCGCCACAGGTCGGCGCGAGACGACGGCGATTGAAAGCGGTGAGCGCGCGGTGCAGCTCGTCCGCGTCGCCGAGAGGTGATGGAAAGGCAACTGCGCTCATCGGGCCGGATCGGTGCAAGGCGCGCGCCGCAGAAACGGCCCATTTTCACGGCACCGTCTGCGTCGTCATTGCTGCGCTCGCGGGGATCGAGGTCATGGCCCGAGGCCTCTCGCCACAGCTCATCCTCGGTTCGTCGACGGCGCCCCCATCGTCGCTACCAGGGCCACCGCGGCGATGCGCTCGACGTTTGCGTACGCATCGTTCTGCTCGATCTCCTCGCCGAAGACGTCGGGATCGATCTCCCGGTAGCGCCAGTCCGCGCGCGCATCGACGCAGACGTCGCGCACCGCCCGGAGGAACGTGTCGACGCCGTCCACCACCGCCGCGCCCGTGTAGAGGACGAGACGTCCCCCGGGCTCGAGACGCGCGAGCGCCTCGCGTGCGATGCGCACCCCAAGCGCCTCGCCGAAGCTGCCGCCGCCATCGCGATAGGCACGGCTCGCGGGGTCCATCATGTACGGCGGATTGGCGATGACGAGATCGATCGGTCCGTCGACGGAGCGGAGCACGTCGCTCTCGACGATCTCGACGCGGTCCTCGATGCCGGCGAGCACGGCGTTGACGCGCGCGAACGACAGCGCGCCGGCGTTGACGTCTGCGAGCACGATGCGCTCGGCGTATGGCGCCGCGATGATGCCGCCGGCGCCGGAGCCGCACCCTACGTCGACGACGCGCTTGGAGCGCGCGGCGTGCTTCGTCTCGCCCGCGACGAGGTCGGCGTAGCGATACGTATCGGGCCCGAAGAACACCGCATCCGCGGCCGTCGTCGGATACGCGGAATGAACGAAGAGTCGCTCGCCGATGGACGAGAACCGCACCTTCGAGCGCAGGAGCGAGCGCTCCTCGACGAGGATCCCGGCAGCGCGCGCCAGATCCATCATCGCCGGCGAGAGGAGCGACGCCTCGAAGGGTCGGCTCCAGCCGAAGGCGTCGCGCAGCGAGCGCGCCGTCGCTCGACCCGAAGCAGCCGCGCGATCATGGACGCGACGATGCGTCTCCGGTGTCACCGTCACGAACGCGTAACCCGCCTCGCGCAGCGCGCGGCCGAGCGCGATCAGCGCGGCGCTGCCTTCATCGCGTTCGCTCATCGCTCGTCTCGCGTTCGCCCACGCTGGGCATCGTAGCGACGAC
>JAXDMI010000581.1:0-5463 GCA_034666145.1 Myxococcales bacterium
TGCGCGAACGAAGCGCCCTACTGCGATCTCACGAGCATGCCGCATGTCTGCCGCCCCAAGTACGAGTCGCGCAATCCCGCGTGCAAGGACTACGGCGCGCTCTGACCGATTCTCATGAGCTCGTGTCGTGTGAGCCACGACCTGAGCGAGGCGACACGGACGAGGGCCCCGCATCGCGCGTGGCTCTCGTCGACGCCGCGGTCAGCGCCGCGGCGCGAGAGACAAAAGAACAACGTCGGTGGCTCTCGCGAGCGCACCGACGTTTCTCTTTTCGAGCTCGTAACCGAGGCTCGTAACCGAGCCTCTTAGAGAGTTACTTCTTCGGCGTGGCCGCAGCCGGCGCGGCCGCGGTCGGAGCAGCGCCGCCCGGAGCGGGATCGAGGATCGTGAACTCGACGCGGCGGTTCTTGACCTTGCCCTCTTCCGTCTTGTTGTCGGCGATCGGCTTGGTGACGCCGAAGCCCTTCGAGACGAGACGGCTCTTGTCGACACCGCGATCGGTGAGCGACTTCATGACGGCCGCAGCGCGGTCGTTCGACAGCTTCATGTTCGCCGTCGCGTCGCCCTCGGAGCTCGTGTGGCCCTCGACGGAGACCTTCTTGATCTTCTCGTTGTCCTTCATGACCTTCGCGATTTCGTCGAGAAGGCTGTTCGACTCGGGCTTGATCGTGGCCTTGCCCTGGTCGAACTGGATCTCTTCCGAGATCGTGATCTTCTTGTCGTTGAGCTGAACGCGACCGAGCGCCTTCGGCGGCTCGGGCTTCGGGGCCTCGACCGGCGGCGGCGGCGGCGGCGGCTCGGGCGCCGGCGGCGGCGGCGGCGTTGCGGCCTTCGGCTCCGGCGTACCGACCTTCAGCTGGCCCGAACAGCCGGCGTTGAACGCGGCGAGCAGACCAATCGAACAGATTCCAAGGATAACGCGATTCTTCGTGGACATAATTTCTCGATGCCTCCCGCTCCCGCTCGTCCGCGCAAGCCGCGCGCGAGGTGAGCCATGCAGTCCTGCGAATTCGCTCCGCCCATGGTGATCCGGTGCGGTAGGAGCTCGCGTTTGCACCGGCACGGTAGGGGAATCCCGAGACAATGGGAAGGGAAAGCCACGCTTAACCGCAGGGGCCGGTGATACGGTCAGCGGCCATGGCGGAGGAAGCGTCAGGCAAGACGCCGACGCTAGGGAATTCCGGGGCTTCCGGTGATTCCTCGGCAGGCACGGCGCGAGCGGCCCGGCCCGAGACCGAGGTGGCCGCCGCGGTGCGTCGTCACTGGGAAGAGCTCGAGGCGCGCCTCGCCGTCCCGCTCGCGCCGGCGAAGGACGGACCTTCCGCACCCGCGCCGCCGCACGAGGACGGCATTCGCCTGGGACGCGCGCGCTCCGCAATGCTCGCCGAGCTGCTCGAGCGACTGCATGCCGCCGCCGTCGTGAGCACGGACGTGAAGGAGCCCGTCGCGCTCGCGGCGGTCGGCACGTTCGGTCGCGGTGCCGTCGCGCTGCGCTCCGATGTCGACGTACGTCTCGTCGTGAGGCCGGGCGCGAAGAATCGCGATGCCGCGTCGCGCCTCGCCGATGCGCTCCTCTATCCACTGTGGGACGCGGGACTGTCGGTCGGCCATCAGGTGGTCGACGTGAGCGAGGCCCTCGAGCTCGCGCAGACCGATCTCGCGACCGCTACTTCGCTCCTCGACCTGCGCGCCATCGCGGGCGACGCCAGCATCCTCGCCGAGATCGAGGAGCGCGCGTACGCAGGGCTCTTCAGCGAAGGCGAGCTCGCGCGCTTCGTCGAGCGTCTCGAGGAAGAAGCCGCATCCCGTCATGCGCGGTTCGGCGGGTCGCTCTACTTGCTCGAGCCCGAGGTGAAGGCCGGCGCGGGCGGGCTCCGCGATCTCGACATCGGACGCTGGGCGGCGCGCGCTCGCTATCGCACGCACGACGTCGACGGCGCCGGCACCTGGGATGCGCTCGTGCGCGTCGGCGTGCTCGTGTCGCGCGAGGCGCAGGAGATCGGACGCGCCGAGGAGTTCTTGTGGCGCGTGCGCAACCGTCTCCATGCGCATGCCGGGCGAAAGAGCGATCGCCTCACGTTCGATCAGCAAGAGGCCATCGCCATCGAGATGGGCTACGGCAAGGGCGGCCTGCGTCCCACGAACGGCGCGAACGGCGATGCCGACGCGGCTTCAGGTGAGCTGCAAGAAGAGCGCGCCGCCGCTGCCGAGCGCTTCATGCAGGACTACTTCGGACATGCGCGCGTCGTGTCGCGCGCGCGTGACTCGCTCTTGCTGCGCGCGACGCCGCCGCGCCGTCGCGGCCGTCCCGTCGAGGTCGACCTCGGCAACGGCGTTCGACTCTTCGACGGTCACGTCACCGTCGATCCGGCGGCGCTCGCCGACGACCCCGCGCTCGCGCTCCGTGCGTACGTGGCGTGCGTCCACAAGAAGGCGCCCATCCTGCCGTTCGCGCGCGACACCATCGCGCGTTGCACCGCCGACGCCGACTGGGGCGCGAAGCTGCGTGCCAGCCCGGAGGCGGCGCGTCTCTTCGTGGAGCTCCTCTGCACGGTGCGCGAGGTCCCGCTCAAGCGCGGCTCGATCGCCGGCGAGCTCCACGAGGTCGGGCTGCTCCTCGCGATGATCCCCGAGTTCGCGCCGGTCACCGGCCGCGTCCATCACGACGTCTACCATGTGTACACGGTCGACGTTCACTCGGTGGCCGCGGTCGATGCGCTGCGCGCGCTGTGTCGCGGAGAGAACGCGCACGATCGTCCGCTCGCCAGCCGACTCGCCGCCGAGATCGCGCGACCCGCGCCGCTCTTCCTCGCCACGCTGCTCCACGACGTGGGGAAGGGCTATCCCGACGCGAGTGGCTCGCGGAAGAACCACTCCGTCACCGGCGCCGAGCTGTGCGACACCATCCTGCCGCGGCTCGGCATCTCGCCGGAAGACGCCGCGGAGGTCCGCGCGCTCGTGCGCGATCACCTGGTCATGTACCACGTGGCGACGCGGCGCGACCTCGACGACCCGACCACGACGAAGGACTTCTGCGCGCAGCTCCGCGGCCGCGAAGGGCTGCGCGATCTGTATCTCCTCACCGTGTGCGATCTCACGACGACGTCGCCGACCGCGATGACGTCGTGGAAGGCGCGCATGCTCGACGAGCTGTATTTCGCGTCGGATGCGTCCTTCGGCGGCGACGACGCATTCGACGCGGCGCGCACGCAGCGCGTGAAGGACGCCGCCATCGCGGTCTGGCAGAGCAAGCGGAGCGACCTCGAGGCCTTCCTCGCGTCGATGCCGGAGCGTTACCTCCTCTCCAATGCGCCCGAGGCCATCTGCGCCCACGCGCGCGTCGCGCTCGATCGCGCGCGCGAGCGTCGCGCCGTTCACGCTGCCATCGTGCCGTCGCGTCATCCCGACGTGAACGAGCTGTGCGTCGTTGCCGAAGACGCGCCGGGTCTCCTCGCGCGTATCGCCGCCGCCATCACCGCGAGCCGCCTCGAGGTCCTCGGCGCGCAGGTCTACTCGCGCAACGCCGGCAACGGCGTCACCGAGGCCGTCGACCTCTTCTGGATCCGCGACGCACGAGGCAACGCCGACGGTGTCGCCCAGGCCTTGCCTCGTCTCGTCCGCGATCTCGAGAGCGTTTGCTCGGGCACCACGAGCGCCGACGAGCTCCTCCGCGAGCGCATCGGCACCGCGTCGCCCTGGCGCGAACGTCCCAGCCCCGCGGTCCTCTCCGAGGTGGTGGTCGATGACCGCGCCTCGCCGCGGCACACCGTGGTCGAGGTCTTCGCGAAGGACCGCCCCGGTCTCCTCTATAGTCTCGCCCGCGCGATGCACGGCCTCGGCCTCGGTATCGCGCTTTCGAAGATCAACACCGAGGGCACGAAGGTGGCCGACGTGTTCTATGTCAACGAGCTCGACGGCTCCAAGGTCGCACCCGGTCCGCGTTTCAAAGCGATCCGCGAGGCGCTGCTTGCAGCCACGTCGGCACCGAACGAGAAGCTCGAAAAGCTCGAAAAAGAGGGTCGCGCATGAAACGGCAAGCGGTCTTGGGAACCATCGCAGTGACCATCGCGCTCGGAGCGAGCGTGAGCGTGGGATGTGGAGGCGGCAAGCCCGCCGAGACACCGAATCCGAGCCTCACGCCGGTGGCGCCTGCCGCGACGGGTACGACGCCGGCCGCTGCCGGCACCGATGGACCCGCGGCGGCGTCGTCGAGCGATGAGGTCACGAAGGGCACCGCGGCGGTGAAGGCCGGCGACTGGACCGCCGCGCGCGCGTACTTCGAGGCGGCGATCAAGAAGAACCCGAAGCAAGCCGACGCGCACTATTACCTCGGGCTCGTCATGGACAAGACGGGCGACCGCGCGGCAGCGGAGAAGAGCTACAGGACCGCGCTCGACCTGCAGCCCGATCTGCAAGAGGCATCCGAGAACCTCACCGCGATCTACATCGAGACGCAGAAGTTCGACGACGCGGTGACCCTCGCGAAGAAGGCCCTCGCGAAGAACTCGAAGAACGCCGAGATGCAGCTGAACCTCGCCATCGCGCTCTCCGGCAAAGGCGACATCGACGGCGCGACGAAGGCCTTCGACGGCGCGCTGAAGCTCGCGCCGAACGATCCGCGCTTCTACCTCGCGTATGCGCAGCACCTCGGCGCAGCGAAGAAGAACGACGAGGCGGTCGGCAAGCTGAAGGAAGCGCTGCGCGTCGCCGGTGACGACCCGGTGATGCTCGGCACGATCGGCGGCGAATTCCGCACCGCGCGCGACGTACCCGATTGCATCGCGGCGTTCGACAAGGCCATCACGTTGAAGGACAACGCCGACTTCCGCACCAACCGCGCCATGTGCAAGATGGCCGCGAAGGACAAGGCCGGCGCCGTCACCGACCTCCAGGCCGCGGCCACGAAGGACCCGGCCTTCGCACCCGCGCATTACTGGCTCGGGTCGATCTTCCACGACGACGGGAAGTTCCCGGAGGCGATCGCCGAGTACGACGCGTACCTCAAGGCGGCACCCAAGGGCCCGATGGCGAAGAAGGCGGAAGAGAAGTCGAAGCTCGCCAAGGACAAGAAGAAGCCGGAAAAACCGGTTCCGAAGAAGTAACGGCCGCCCGCGTCGCGCGCCGAGTACGGCGCGCCGCGCCTACGGGACGCGCGTGTAGCGGAACGCTTGCGTGCGAGTGCCGCCAACGCCGCTCGACGGCGCAGGCACGTAGATGATGAAGCCGTTCGTGGCCGCGTCGATGCGGTAGTCGACCATCGTGCCGACGCCACCTCCGTTCTGCGTGCAGAGGATGGTGCGGATGAGGCGGTTGTTCGTGATCTTCCAGTCGAGCGTGAACACCTGGGCCGGCGCGCCGCCGTTGCTCTCGGAGAGGTAGTACTGGTGCGTCGGCGTGAAGGCGACGGTGGTGCGCGACGACGTCGTGTCGATGACAGTGACGCCGTCGTAGTCGGTGGCCTTC
>JAXDMI010000582.1:0-7165 GCA_034666145.1 Myxococcales bacterium
GTTCGGGCTCGACGGCAACCGTGTGCTCGTGGTCATGAACCACACCATCCACGTCTACGACTCCGGGTCCGGCGCCCATCTCGCCGCTCTCGACGCGAGCACGATCTAACGTCGCAATACGTCGCGATTCGTGGCACGAATCGGTCGTGCCTCTCGTTTTCGAGCCTGACCGCGGCGCCCTCTTCGCGTGGGGCGACGACGCCGCGCGAGGAGCGACCGCCGGCCTCGCCGAGCTGACGCGTCGCGGGGAGCAGGGGAGCGCCGAGCTCGTCGTTCCGCCCGGCGAGCGCCGCGCGGTACGGGGCACGTTCGTCGATCTCGTGGACGGCGTGAGCGAGCTCGCGGCCATCCCCGCCGCGGTGCTCCGGCTCGGCGACGTCGCCCCTTCGACGGCAGCGTGGAGCCTCGCGAGCAAGCTCGCGCTCGATCTGGTGGCGCGTGAGCGAGTCGTACCGTGGGTGCATCGTGGCGCTGCGCGCTGGGCGGCAGCGCTCGGTCCGGAGGACGCGTCGCAGATCGCAGCCCTCGCCCGCACCATGCCGCGCGCGGCGCATGCAGTATGCACGTATCATGACAAGGCGAGAGCGAAGACCAAGGAGGTCTGGGAGCCGGAGACTCTCCTACGCACCTTCCTCGATGCGACCACCGACGCGCTCGTGCGTCGCGTCGCGAGCCGGTCCGGCGTTCCGCCGGTGCTCGCCACGTCCGCGAGCGGATGGGAGCGGCGGTTCGCCCGCGCGCTCTCTGCCGTAGCGCCCGAAGACGCGGCATTCGAGCCGAGCGGCTTCGGCGAGCGCACCGTGCTGCGCGAGCTGCGTCAGTGGAGCCGCCCCGCACGCGGAGCACGCGACGAGCCCCGCACGTGCTTCCGCCTCGAGCTCCCCACCGAAGACGAAGAAGCGTTCGTGGTGCGTCTCCTGCTGCAGGCGCCGGATGATCCGAGCCTCCTCGTCGATGCCGAGGAGGTATGGGCGACGCGCGGCAAGAAGCTCGCGAAGCTCGGTCGTGCGTTTCGCGATCCCGAGGAGGCGCTGCTCGCGGGCCTCGGAGCAGCGGCGCGCATCTTCACGCCGCTCCGTAAATCCCTCGAGGAGACGGCGCCGAGCGCGCTGCGCCTCGATGCGCACGAGGCATGGGGCTTCCTCACCGATGCCGCGCCTGCGCTCGGCGAGGCGGGCTTCGGCGTGATCGTCCCCGCCCAGCTCACCGCGAATGGACAGCGACGTCTACGCCTGCGGATGCGCGTCGGCGACGACGATGACGTCGAGCTCGCGCCGGCACGCAAGGCCACACAGGTGGCGGGCAAGGTCGAGGGCGCGGCAGGGCTCGCCATGGAGGACCTGGTCGCGTTCCGTTGGCAGGCGGCGATCGGCGACGAGCCGCTCACGCCGCGCGAGCTTTCGGCGCTCGCCGAGCGCAAGGCGCCGCTCGTGCGCTTCCGCGGCGAATGGGTGGCGGTCGATCCGCGCGAGCTCGCCGAGATCAAGCGACGCGTCTCGGAGGGCAAGAAGCGCGTGCGCGTCGCCGATGCCCTGCAGATCGTCCTTGCTGGAGAGACGAGCGTCGACGGTCGCGTCGCTGCCGTGGTGGCCGAGGGCACGGTCGCGCAGCTCCTCGAGAGGCTTCGCGGCGCTGCCGCCGCACCGGACGTGGCGCCGGCTGCGCTCCAGGCCAAGCTTCGCCCTTATCAAGAGCGTGGCCTCGCCTGGCTTCGCACGATGGCGGCGCTCGGCCTGGGCGGATGCCTCGCCGATGACATGGGCCTCGGCAAGACCGTCCAGATCCTCGCGTTCCTGCTGCATCGCGCCGAGGTGAAGGCCGGCGATCCAAGGCCCACGCTCCTCGTCGCGCCGACGTCGGTGGTCGGCAACTGGGAGCGCGAGATCGCGCGATTCGCGCCGTCGCTGCCGATGGTGCGTCACTACGGGAGCGCCCGTGCGAAGGACGTCGGAGCGCTCGCGCGCGCGGTAGAGGAGGCCGGACCGCATGCCATCGTGCTCACCACGTACGGCATCGCGCGACGGGACGTGAAGACGCTCGCCGCCGGGAGCTGGTCGACGGTCGTGCTCGACGAGGCGCAGAACGCGAAGAACGCGGCCTCGGCCACCGCGAAGGCAGTGCGTGCGCTGCCGGCGTCGCATCGCTTCGCGCTCACGGGCACGCCGGTGGAGAATCGCCTCGCGGAGCTCTGGTCCATCCTCGACTTCGCGAACCCCGGCATGTTGGGCGGCCTCCAGGCGTTCCGCGAGACCTTCGCGGTCCCGGTGGAGCGCTACGGCAATGCCGAGGCGGCGGACCGACTCCGTCGCGTGGTCGCGCCGTTCCTCCTGCGACGGCTCAAGAGCGACAAGGCGGTCATCCGCGATCTGCCGGCCAAGAACGAGATGGATGTATTCTGCACGCTCACGCGCGAGCAGGCCACGCTCTACAAGGCCGCCGTCGACGAGGAGATGCGGCGCATCGGCAAGAGCGAGGGCATCGAGCGACGCGGCCGCGTGCTTGCGCTGATCACGGCGCTCAAGCAGATCTGCAACCACCCCGCGCAGTACCTGAGCGAACGCGGTCCGCTCGCGCGTCGCTCCGGCAAGCTCGCGCGCATCACCGAGATGCTCGAGGAGGCGCTCTCCGCCGGCGACAAGGCCCTCGTGTTCACGCAGTACCGGGAGATGGGCGATCGTCTCGTCGCGCATCTGTCTGCGCAGCTCGGCGTCGACGTCGCATTCCTTCATGGCGGCACTTCGAAGCGTGCGCGCGACGAGATGGTGCAGCGCTTCCAGGACGATCCCAAGAGCGCGCGCGTGTTCGTGCTCTCGCTGAAGGCCGGCGGCACCGGCTTGAACCTCACCGCCGCGAGCCACGTGTTCCACTACGATCGCTGGTGGAATCCCGCCGTCGAGGATCAGGCGACGGATCGCGCCTATCGCATCGGACAGAAGCGCGCCGTGCAGGTGCACAAGCTCGTGTGCGCGGGCACCGTCGAGGATCGCGTCGCGCAGCTCCTCGGCAAGAAGCGCGACCTCGCCTCGAAGGTGGTGGGCTCCGGCGAGCGATGGATCACCGAGCTCGGTGACGCCGAGCTGCGCGAGCTCGTGGCGCTCTCGAAGGACGCCGTCGTGAGCGACGGGGACGGGGAGCCATGAGCGCATCGAAGAGGCCGCCGCGTGACCGCTTCGAGCCCTGGAGCACGTGGCGCGATCAGCCGCGCGGGCCGAAGCCGGCGCCGCCCGAGCATGGCATCAAGATCAAGAACGCGGGCACCACGTGGTGGGGTCGCCGCTGGATCGAGGCGCTCGAGAAGCTTTCGCCCGAGTACGCGAGCCGTCTCGCGCGCGGCAAGGCGTATGCGCGTGCGGGCCGCGCGCACGATCTCGTGGTGAAGCCGGGGAAGGTGAAGGCGAGCGTCACGGGATCGCGCCCGGAGCCGTACGCGATCAGCATCGCCATCGCGCCGCTCGACGACGCGGCGTGGGCGAAGGCGCTCGCCGAGCTCGCGAGCAAGGCGCGCTATTCTGCGCAGCTCCTCGCCGGCGAGATGCCGGAGGACGTCGACGACGTGCTGCGCAAGGTGGGCGTTCGCATCTTCCCGTCGAAGGCCGGTGACCTCGCGACCGAGTGCAGCTGTCCCGACTGGGCGAATCCGTGCAAGCACGTCGCGGCCACGCACTACGTGCTCGGCGATGCGTTCGACAAGGATCCGTTCCTCCTCTTCGAGCTGCGAGGACGGACACGCGAGCAGGTGCTCGCCGCGATGCGAAGCGCGAGCACGGGCGCGAACGCGAAGGGCATGAACGACGCGAATGCGAAGGACGCGAAGGATGACTCCGACGCGATCCCGAGCGTGAAGCTCGGCGCCGTCACCGGCGAGACATACGACGCATGGCGAGGAGCGCCGCCGTCGTTGCGTCTGACGTTCGCGGCACCTGCCAACGATGCCGGCGTCATCACCGCGCTCGGCAAGCCGGCATCGTGGCGCGAGAAGGCGACCCCGGCCGATCTCCTCCAGCCGCTCGTGCGCGCTGCGGCTGACCTTGCGCGGTCGATCGCCCTTCGGCCCACCGAGCCCACCGAGCCCGTCGAGCCCCCTCGAAGCGGACATCTATAAGGAGGGGCCCGATCCGCCTGCGGGTGATCCGTAGCATCGGAAAATGAGAGTGAGGCCGGATCACCGCAATGATTTCCGCGTCTCACGCGCATAACGGTGCTCTTCCTGCTTCCGGCCTACATCGGTCGCTGTCTACGTTTCCGCCCCGATGGAGGCCCTCATGAGCTCGCAGGTCGCTGCCGAAACCGCCACGGAGTCGTCGACGGATGTGACCACGCATGCAGGCATGGACCTGTGGCGTGTGCAGCTCGCCACCGGCGAGGTCCGCGTGATGACCCTCGATGCGCTCGACGACGCGTTCCAGTCGGGCCTCATCACGGAGAGCACGCCGGTGCTCGCGCCGGGCAGCACCGCGTGGACGAAGCTCGCCGATGCCGCGGGTCTCGACAATGACGCGCATGCCGCGCCGGCCGCCGATGCCGCGGGCAACGTGCCGAGCGTCGCGCCGATGGCGGTGAACGTCGCCGAGACGACCGGCGACGCGACGCCGTACGCGCAGCACAACCCGTACGCGCTGCCCGATATCGACGTCGATGCGATGTCGGACGAGGCGTTCAAGCCGAAGAAGGGCCGGGTCTTCGCGTTCATCGGCGTCGCCGTCGTCCTCGTCGGTGGTCTCGGCTTCGCGGCGACGAAGCTCGGCGGCGACATCGGTTCGGCCGCGACGAATTCGCTCAGCGCGCCGGCCGACAAGGCTGCAGCTGCTGCGCCGCCGCCCGCGGCCGTCGACGTGAACCAGGCCGCGCCCGCGAAGACGCTCACCGACGAGCAGAGGGCGAAGCTCGCCGAGGCCGACAAGGCGCGCGAAGCCGCGGCTGCGGCGGCTGCCGCGAAGCGCGCGAAGGATCGCCCGCAGGGTCCCGCGCGTCGTGGTCCGCGTGAGAAGAGCTCGCAGCCGTTCGTGAACAGCGGCAACAAGTTCGACCCGCTGAACGGCGCGCTCTGAACAGCTAGAAATTTCCGGTCCGAAGCGAACGCGCGCGCGCCAGGTGGGTTGGCGGAACAACCTCCAGCGCGCGTTGTCGTTCCGGCGATGCGTGCAGTCTCCATCTTCGCCGGTTGCGTCCTCTCCGCGATCCTCGTTCCCGCCGTCGCCGTTGCCGACAGCATCGATGCGACGAGGTACGAGATCATCGAACGCTCGCACGCCGTCGAGCTGAAGGTCGATCGCGGCTTCGCGACGCTGGTCGTGCAGCGCGTCGTTGCCAACACCGGACCGAAGAGCGATCAGGCGACGTTCCATCTCGACATCCCCGACACCGCCGTCGCGACGCGCCTCCGCACCGCGGGCGTGAATGCGAGGGGCGAGACCATCTGGTTCGAGGGCGAGCTGATGGAGGCCGAGTCGGCGGCGAAGAAGTACGAGGAGCTCACCGGCATCGGCGGCTACTACCCGAAGGACCCTGCGCTGCTCTCATGGCGCAGCCAGGGCAGCCTCGCGTTGCAGGTCTTTCCCGTGCCGGCACAGTCGACGAAGACGGTCGAGTACACGCTCAAGATGCCGCTCACCTACGAGCACGGCGCGTATCACGTCGAGCTGCCCGCGATGGGCACCGAAGCCATGCCCGCGCGCGTGCACATCACGGCGGCACACACCGAGGACCGCGTGACGGTGAACGGGATCTCCGTCGCGGACGGAGGCATCGTGGCGCGCGCCGAGAAGGGAATTTCCATCGAGCTGCGTCCGCGAGGCGTACCGCTGGTCGACACCGCGCTCGCGTCGGTGCCGATCGCCGACGACCTGCATCTCGTTCGCGGATCCATCGCCGCTGCGCCACACCTCGGCGAGGCTCCGTACGGCGCGCACGTGGTCGTGCTGTTCGACGGCTCGCGATCCCATCACGACGCCGAAGCAGGCCTGGTCGCGGTGCGGGCGTATCTCGGCCACATGCCCGGTGCCACCGTCGACTTCCTCACGTTCGATCGCGAGGTGCGCGCGCCGATCGGACGTTCCTTGCCGGTCGCGAGCGCGCTCGCCAAGCTCGCTGGCTTCCAGATCGAGCCGCGCAACGGCAGCCGCATCGACGACGCGCTCGCGCGCGCCGACGCCATCTTGCAAGCCAGCAGCGTCGGTCCGGCCGCGCGTCGCGTGGTCGTCGTGACGGACACGCTGACGAGGAGTGAGCTCACGCCTGCGATTCTCGGCGCGGCGTCGTGGAAGAGCGGCGCGGTCGTGCACGTGGCCTCCGTCGGTCACGGCCCTTCATCGGTGATCCGCGACGACGACTCGCCGTGGATGGCGTTCCCGAGGCGCACCGGCGGGCTGTTCTGGAGGGGCACGGCATCGTTCCCGATCGACGCGAGCGCCCGCAGCGTCTTCGAGGAGTGGGCGCGACCGAAGCGCATCGACAAGCTCGAGATCAAGGGCGTCAGCGGCACGTTCACGGCGCCGGAGACGCTCGACGAAGGCGAGGGCATCGACCACTTCGTGCTCGCCGACGCCGCCACGACGCGCGTCGAGATCACGGGCGAGCTGTGGTCGAAGCCGCTGCGCACGGTAGCGACGCCCACGGCGGAGCGCGGCAAGCTCGCCTCGGCGTTGGTCTTTGGATCGCCCTTGTGGTCGCAGCTCTCCGAGGTCGAGCAGATGAAGCTCGCGCTGCTCGGCGGCGCCGTCTCACCGGTGACGAGCTATCTCGCGATCGAGCCCGGCGTGCGACCCTCGAACGAGGGTCTCGACTGGGGCGCCGTCGGAAGCGGCGGCGGCGGTGGCGTGGGGCATGGGTTCGGCACCGGCTCCGGTCGGCTGTTCGGCTCGGGCGTGAAGGTCACAGTCGACAAGAACGCGTGGCTGCGCGCGCAGCTGCTCCAGGCGCTGATGAAGTGCGCGCCGTCGTCGAAGGCGGCGACGGCGACGCTCGAGTCGACGCTGGACGAGATTGTCGACGTGGGCCGCGTCGAGCTGTCGCCGGCGCGCGACGCGAAGAACGAATCGTGCGTGCGCGAAGCGCTCTGGGGTGTCGCGCTCCCGAGCGCGACGTTCGCGAACCCGTTCGAGGCGTTCACGGTGGAAGCGAAGCTGTGATGCCGAGCTAGCTCAATTCCCATCCACCGCCGCTCGCG
>JAXDMI010000583.1:0-5863 GCA_034666145.1 Myxococcales bacterium
TTCGCGGCGAGCGCGTTCCTCGACGGGCGCCAGCAGCCCGACGCGAGCGACTTCTTCGTGCTGAAGCACATCTGGAACAACGAGGATCAAGCGGCGATCCTCGAGTCGATCGTCACGCCCATGCTCGAGGCGCACTACCGCGATCATCCCAACGCGCGACGCGTCGGTGCCGCCGGCATCGGCATCGAAGCGCTCGCGGGCGAGATCGACCGCGTTCGTCAGGTGCTCACGGGCGGAGGCGGGCTCTCCGACGTACAGCTCTTCAGCCAGCTCAAGGCGCTCAACGAGATCAAGTCGGCGCTCGGGGCATCTCCGGATCCGCGCGCGCCCGAGCTCGTGCAGCGCGTGGACCAGCTCCTCGAGGCGGCCTTCCGCAGCGGGCGCTTCGCGCAGCTCTGAGCGGAGCGCGGCCATGCTGAAGGTGGTCGCCGGACGATGAAGCTCTGCGCCATCGATACGTCCACCGCGCTCGGATCGGTGGCGCTCTTCGAGCTCGGCGCGGACGGCGCGCCCGACGTGCTCGTGGCGGAGCTCGCGCAGCGCGTTTCGAACGCGCACGGCGAGTCGCTCATGCCGATGATCGATCGCATCTTCGCCGAGGCGGGATGGAAGCCGACCGACGTCGCGCGATGGGCGGTGGGCATCGGACCGGGATCGTTCACCGGCGTTCGCATCGGCGTCGCGACGGTGAAGGGCATCGCGCTCGTGACCGGCGCAGAGGTGGTGCCGGTGACGTCGCTCGATGCGCTCGATGCGGTAGCCGCGCGCGATCTCGCTCTCGCCGAGAGCGACGGCGATGCGCGCGCGCGCACCGTCGTGCCGGTCATCGAGGCGATCCGTGGCGAGGTGTTCGTGCAGGCGAGGGGAGCGCGCATCGCGGAGCCGGTGTGCCTCACGCCGGATGCCGTTGCGCCGTGGCTCGAGGCGCTCGGAGCAGGTCGCGAGATCGTCCTCGTCGGCGAAGGCGCCGCACGCATCACGCTTGGCGATCCCTGGGTCGTGCGTCGCATGCAGGACGGCGAGCATGCGCTCCCGCACGCGCGAGGGACCGCCCTCGCAGCGAGGAACCGCGCGCCCACCGACGCCGACGCCATCGAGCCGGCTTATGTTCGCGAGCCCGAGATCACCGTGCCCCGCGGTGCCGTGACATGAGCGTCGAGAACCTCCCCGTTCACGTTCGGCAGCGGCTCGAGGAGCTGACGCAGCAGCTCACCGCCGCGCTCGGCGCCAACCTCGTCGGCGTGCTCGTCCACGGCAGCGTCGTGCGCGGCGAATATCGTCCCGACGAGAGCGACGTCGGCGTCGTCATCGTGCTCGAGAAGGCCGAGTTCGCCGACCTCGACGCCATCAGCAGCGCGCTCCAGACCGCGCGTTACGCCGCGCGGATCGAGGCGACGATCATCACCGAGCGAGAGATCGCCGGCGCGAGCGACGCGTTTCCCCTTCGCTACGACGACATCAAGCAGCGACACATCCTGCTCGTCGGGCGCGATCCCTTTGCGTCGGTGGAGGTGCACGACCGGCATCGCCGACTGCGAATCGAGCAGGAGCTCCGCGAAGCGCAGATCCGCCTGCGCCGCGCCGTCACGGATGCGTTCGGGGCGCGCGAGGCGATCGGCGGCGCGGTCGCACGCAAGATCAAGCAGGTGCGTCTGCCGCTCCACGCGCTGCTGGCGCTGAAGGGCATCGCCTGCGCGCCGGACTTGTGGTCGGTCGTCACGAAGGTCGGTGCGACCTACGGTGTCGACGTCGAGCCGCTCCGCGCCGCGCGCGAATCACCCGACGCCGCACATGCGACGCTCGTCACGCTGCTGGCGAAGACGATCGACGACGTGAACGCGATGGAGACCGTGGTCGAGGGGACCTAGCGGCGACGCCCGGGATGCAGCTCAGAGCAGGTGCGTCGGGCAGATCGTCTCGGTGCCGCCGGACTTCTTGCAGAAGAGCTGGAGCGCGACCGAGCCCGTCGTCTGGAAGTAGTCGACGCTGAGGAGGTGCGTGCCCTTGACGAGGTGCACCGGGCCGGACTTCTCCTGGACGCCGTGCGCGCCGTCGTTGTCGACGATCGGCGTCGCGTCGATCTGCACGATCGCGCCGTCGTCGGAGACGATGCGGAAGGTGTAGTCGGCCTCGGTGTCGACGATCAGCGGCGCTTCCCAGCGGATCGCGAAGTTCTCGTTGCGCGCGGGATCGATGCCGGGGAAGCCGCCGGTCATCGCCTTCGCCGAGACGTTGAGGTCGTGCGCGAAGAGGACGCCGGTCGGCGTCTGCGACGCGAGGGCGGGCACCTTCGTGGTGCCGGCGGGGATGGCGAAGTAGCTGCCCTTCCAGCCCGCGGCGTCCGGCGTTCCCTGACCGAACACGTTCGTGCCGCTGAGGACCGGAACGGCGCCCGTCGGCGCGGTCGGCGTCGTGCCGGGGGTGACCGGCGTCACCGGCGTTCCGGGCGGCAGGTTGGTGCGACCGAGATGGACCGGCGGCCTACCCGCGTTGCCCGCGGCCGGGCCGGGGACGGGCGTCGCTGCGGGAGCTGCCTGCGGCGTTGCGGGCGGGGGCTTCGTGCCGACCTCGAAGCTGCAACCAACGGTGGCGACGGTCGCGAACGCGACGACGGCGCGGAAGGAGAAAGCGACGGGGAAGCTGAGCTTACGCATGTCTTCTCCCCTTAGACGGGCGCCGGCCCTGGAGCAATCAAATGCCCGTCTCGACAGGCGCCAGATCAGTCGAAATCCTCGATTTTCCAGAGGCCGCGTTCGCGAACGAGCTGCATCGTGCCGGCGCCGTAGGCCATGGTTGCCCGATCGCCGGTCTCCTCGATCGAGGCGGTCGGGAGGGCCTGCTTCAGGGACGAGACGACCTGCTCGATCTCCTCCTTGTCATGACCTTCCCACGCGGTCTTGAGCTTCGACGGATCGAGCCCCTCCTTGTGGGAGTCGGGCACGAACTTCAGCACGACGTCGTAGCGCTTTCGCTCGACGGCACGCACGAAGCCCTGGATGGCATGACGGGGCGTGTCCTGCGCGTAGAGATCGATCGCCGTGGCCTCGACGCGCCACTTGCCGTTCTCGAGGACGAGCTGCAGCTCTTGACCGTTCGAGCTCGTGACGGTGGCGGTGACGACCGGCACCGCGGTGGGACGCGCGAGCGCCTTCGCGATCTCGCGGACCTCCTCGGGGTTGTCCTTCACCATCCGCTTGAAGGCCTCGAGCGAGATGCCGCGACGCGCCTCCTCGCTGAGCATGCGATAGGCGTCCTCTGCGCGGCCCTCTTCGAGCGCGTGCGAGTACGAGCGGAGGATCGACTGCGGGTCCTCGGCCTTGGGCGCCGTGCACGCCGTCATCGACGTCGTCGCCGTCGCGACGAGCACTGCGAGCAGCGAGAGGACGGACCGGCGCATGGCGCTCAGGACTAGCACGGCATTTCAGCCCACCGCCAGCACCACGATGCGTGCGAACTGGTCGCTGCGGGCGTTGTCGTCACTCACGAGGATCAGGCTCTGGCGCCCGTCCGGCAGCACGGGACCGAGCGCGAGGCCCTCGTAGTTGTCGAGGAGCGGCGACTCTTGCTTCTGCTTGGACGCAGGCAGGCCATTCGCGGGGACCTTCGCGAGATCGGCCACGAGGTACTTCGGCAGAACGGGTACGTCGGCCGAGAGCTCCGGCTTCGCGAGGCAGCTCGTGACGGGATCGGCGAGGCTGACGCGATAGATCCGCGCCGTGTTTCCCGAGCCGCGCGCCCATCCGCGTTCGAGGACGAGGATGTCGTCGGCCGAGATGGCCGCGAGATCGGCGACGCCGTAATCGCCGCCGTCGTGGGGCAGCGGATCGGTGGAATAGGCATGCTCTTCCGGCTCGCCGCCGTCGCGATTCGTTCGGAGGATGCGGACGCGTGTGCCCGCCGACGTCGTCGCGTTCGCGCCGTCGCAGCTCAGCGCCGCCTCCGACGTCGTGAAGAGGTATCGCCCGTCGGGGCTCATGCTGAGCGACTCGAGGCTCTTGTTGTCGCGCGCCTTCGAGAAGTGCGTGGGCAGCGGGATGTCGCGACGGAGCTTGCCCGCGCGGTCGACCTCCAGCACGCGCGGTCCTTTCTCGCTCGAGACGATGAAGCCGTCGGGAGTGATGACGATGCCTTCGAGGTCGAGGGGGAACGACATCTTGAGGACGATGACCGGACCGAAGCCCCACTTCTCGAGCTTCGCGTCGGGGACGAGCGGGACGATGTTCGCGGTCTCGTCCTGGACGGCCCAGAGCGTCCTCGTCGCGTCGTCCCACGCGATCCCCGAGAGCTCGCGGCTGCGCGGCTCATCGGGGAGATCGAACCACGAATACACCTCGACCGGGCCGCCGAACCGCCCTCTTGCTCGTGCCGTCGCCGTCGCCTTCGCGCGCGTTGCCGCGGCAGCCTCGGACGGAAGCGCCGGGCCACCCGGCGCAGCCGCAACGCTCGGTCCGCATGCGGTTGGTAGCTGCATTAAGCACAGCGCCGCGACGGAACGCACGAGCTCGCGGCGTCCGATCGTGCCGGCCGCCGGTTTTTTCCCTGCCGGGCGCATCATCCGCGGTACCTTGATCTCTCTCACTATAAAGGACACGTCGTGACTCAGGAGCCGCGTTCGGATCTAGAGACCTTGCCGATTCTCCCGCTGCGCAACAGCGTGGTGTTTCCGGCGAGCGTCGTACCCATCAATGTCGGCCGCGCACGAAGCGTACGCCTCGTCGAGGATCTCCTCGGTCAGGATCGCGCGGTGGTCGGCATCGTCAGTCAACGCGACGCCGACGTCGACGAGCCTGGCTTCGAGGATATTTACGACGTCGGCACAGTCGCGCGCGTCGTGAAGGTGATCCGACTCGGGCCGTCGAACTACTCGGTCGTCCTGCACGGCCTGTCGCGCCTCAAGCTCGCCGGCAAGGTCGGTCTCGAGCCGTACATGCGCGCGAAGATCCGGCGCGTCGCCGAAGATCTCGAGCGCGACAGTGAGCTCGATCTCCTCGGCTCGCAGCTGCGGGAAGGGACGCGCGAGCTCCTCAACCTGATGCCGAACCTCCCGAAGGAGACGAGCGGCATCCTCGAGAACGTGCGCGAGAGCGGCGCGCTCGCCGATCTCATCGCGTCCAACCTCACGATCGATCACGTCACCGTGGGCGACAAGCAGACGGTCCTCGCGACGTTCGACGTGAAGGAGCGCGTTCGCCTCGTGCTCTCGATGGTCACGAAGCAGCTCGAGCTGCTGCGCGTGAAGCGCGAGATCTCGAGCATGGTCGCCGACGAAGGCAAGAACCAGCGCGAGCTCATCCTGCGCCAGCAGATGAAGAGCATTCGCGAGGAGCTCGGCGAGACCGACGAGGACGACGTCGAGGAGCTCCGCGAGCGCATCCGTCTCGCACAGCTTCCCGAGGACTCGAACAAGATCGCCAAGAAGCAACTCGGACGCCTCGCCGGCATGCAGCAGCAGTCGGCCGAGTACAACGTCACGCGCACGTACCTCGAGTGGCTCGCCGATCTTCCGTGGAGCAAGACCACGAACGACAAGCTCGAGCCCGCCGACTGCCGCCGCTGCCTCGACGAGGACCACTTCGGTCTCGACAAGGTGAAGAAGCGCATCGTCGAGTACATGGCGGTGCGCAAGCTGCGCTCCGACAAGAAGGGCCCGATCCTGTGCTTCATCGGACCGCCCGGCGTCGGTAAGACCTCGCTCGGCCGCTCCATCGCGCGCTCGATGGGGCGTCGCTATCACCGCATCGCGCTCGGCGGCGTGCGCGACGAGGCGGAGATCCGCGGTCACCGTCGCACGTACGTCGGCGCGCTTCCGGGGCGCATCATCCAGGGCCTCAAGAAGGTCGCGGTGAAGAATCCGGTGTTCGTG
>JAXDMI010000584.1:0-3098 GCA_034666145.1 Myxococcales bacterium
TGGCCGGCCCGATCGTCTTCTGGTTGTGGCGCTTTCCCGCGTCACACGATGTCACGGCCGCGATCGCGGCACAGAGCATGGAGACGACGACGAACGCGCGGGCGAACCCGCCGGCTCGTGCTCGTCGCCGCGATCTCAGCTCTCCGAGTACATCGAGAGCTGCTCGCGCATGACCTGCTCGTTCACGCCCGTGCGGATGTGCTCCTTCAGCACATCGGCCAGCGTGATCAGCAGATCGTCGACGCCCTTGTCCTCGATCAGCTTCTGCAGAAGCGCCTTCGCTTCGCGGCTGTCGTCCCCGCGGAGGAACTGGCGCACGGTGTCGAGGGAGATCTCCCCCTGGAAGTCCAGGTACAGGTTCTCCAAGAGGTACCGCACGAGCTCTTTCACAGGGAGCCTCCTTACGAGGGGTAGCAGAGGACGAAGTGCCGCAAAAAAGACTTTGCGACCCGCGGGTATAGTCTCCGCAAGCCCCCGGATGCAACAGCGAATCACGCGAATCGCGGCTCACTTGCACCTCTGCAAAACCGACGCGCCGGGGTCGTGGCAGACGTAACAAGGCCTGGGATTGCGCTTGAACTGCGTCGCGCAGCCGCCGACGAAATTCCCCGAATGCGGATTGAAGCCGCCGCCGATGCCCTGGCCGCCGTGGCAGATCACGCAGTCGCGCTCGATGTGACAGCTGACACAGGCATTGAGGTTCCGGTTCGCCTCGAACGAGTGGTGGCCGGGTCGGCGCGGCGGGTCGCTCCATTCGGCCTTCGGCGGATGGAAGCGGCCCGAGTCGCGGTTCGGGCCGCTCATCGACACGCCGATGCGCTGGTGACATCCGAGGCAGAAGCTCTGCTCGCGATGGCAGCTCGTGCACTTCTGGGTGGCGAGGCGCCCCTCGACCGCGTGCATGTTCAAGTAATCGTTGGGGTGGATGTTGCGCGGACGGACGCGGCCGTCGTGGCACGCCGTGCAGAACTCCTCCTTGTGGCAGTTCGAGCAGAACTGCGAGTCGTTCGCGGCTACATACTTGTGACGCTGCACGAAGTCGGGCGTGTGCTGCGCGTTGTGCAGCCAGCGCGGCGGCTGCATCTCGCCGCTCGCGAAGACCGTCTTGAGGTGGCCGCCCTCGGTGGCGCCGCCCTTGATGTGGCACGTCTCGCACGCCGCCTTCGCCTCGCCGCGCGCGGCGGCGTCGGGATGCTGGTGGCAGTTGAAGCAGCCGCGCATCCTGGGCATCTGATCGCGCGTCGCGAGCTCGAGCTCCTGCACGTCGCCGTGGCACTGCTGGCAGTTGATGTTCCGCGCCGCGTGCTTCTTGTGGTTGAACACCATGTTCGGCCGCGGGATGGCGAACTTGGCGACCAGGTTGCCGTCGCCCTCTTTGTAACCGAGGTGGCAGAAGTTGCACTTGCCGGTCGCGTCGTCGCCGGGCGTGACGCGATTGAGGTCGTCGTGGCTCGTGCCGTGACAGCCGTCGCACGTCGTGGCCTTCGGCGTGAGTCGATCGTTCACCGACTCGCTGGTCGTCGCGCCGGCGTGGCAGGTCTTGCACTGCAGCTTCTGCGCGCCGACGTGGAGCTTGTGGTTGAAGCGAATGGTCAGCTTCTGCGGCGGGAACACCGCCTCGGACGGACCGCGATCCTGCTCGAACGCCCCGGGCGGCAGCCACTTCAGCGGGACCGAGCCGTTGTCGTGGAGAGGCGCGAGGCCCGACGAGAGATCGCCGGCCGTCGCCCAGGCTTGCGCGGCGGCGGCGCTGTTCGCGGGCGCGGGCGGCGCTTCGGGACCGATGGGCGCGCCATCGGGGCCGCCGTCGGCGGTGCTCGACGGTGCCGGCGACGCATCCGCAGCGGAGGACGGGCTCGTGTCCGGCGCGGAGGGATCCTGCGCGAACGCGGTGCACGCGGCGAGGACCAGCGCTGCGACGAGCACCACATAGGCGATGGCGCCCATGCCGCGATGCTTCTGGGGCGCATGAGCGTTCATGGTCACTTGGCTACCGCTAGGGACAACCAGAGCATGCCGCGGAAGCGCTGCCCGGAGATGCGATTCATGTCGTGCTCGAAGTCCACGAAGACGCGCGAACGCGCCCAGAGCTTGTAGCCCACGCCAGCGACGTACTGGAAGCTGACCGCGTCGCGGTCGGTGCGGAGCTTGTCGTCCCACTGCCACACGCCCGCGCGAGCGCTGAGGAGGTAACGAGTCTCGAGCGTGCGCTCACCGAACACGTCGATGCCGATCCGGTCGCCGTTGCTCGCGAAGTCGGCGGTGCTGCGCGCGCCCACGGCGCCTTCGCCGAAATGCCAGCGCGCGGAGAGGTTGCCGCCGCCCATCATGTCGAGGCTGCTCGACGGAAAGTAGTTCGCGGCGGCGAGGCCGTTGGGCGACGTCGGAGCCGCGTTCCCGACGTTCTCGTTCTGCGTTTGCACGGAGAAGGCACGCGCGCGGGCACCGGCCGTGAAGGCCCAGTGATCGGTCGCGTCCCACGCCGCGCGCAGGCCGAGGTCGTTCATCGGCATCGCGAGGAAGAAGTTCCAGATCGAGTCGGCGTCGAACGTCGGCACGTAATAGTCGTAGTCGACGCTCAGCGTCAGCTTGCGAGAGGCGTAGATGTCGACCGACGCGAAGAGGTTCGCGAGCTTCGCGTTGTAGAGGTCGTACGCGAGCCCGCCCTTCACGCCTCCGATGTCGGGCAGCGTTCCGTCGAAGCCGTAGCCGATGCGCTCCTGGGAGATGCGCGAGCCGTCGTACGAGACCGGCTGCCGGAGGCCGTTCGCGAACTCGGTGACGTTCGAGGCTCCGGTGTTCTCGACGCGTCGATACGTGAGCCGAGCGTGCAGCCACGTGAATCCCGCCGACTCCAGCGCCGCGCCGTAGGCGGGCGCGATGTCGTTCGGCTGGAACGACGGATAGAGCGAAGGGTCGTAGCCCGTGCGATCGCCGCGCCAGATGCCGTCGCGTTCGAAGCGCGGCGTCGAGAGCGGCATGCCACCGCGCTGCTCGAGACCTCCGTAGAGCTCCGCGGCGAAGAAATACGGTGTCGTGATCTTCACCTGGCCGCCGTCGAACGACCACCAGCCGAGCGAGTCGACGATGTACTGGCG
>JAXDMI010000585.1:0-7026 GCA_034666145.1 Myxococcales bacterium
TTCGTCATCGTCATCTCGAACCCGCTCGACGCGATGGTCTACGAGTACAAGCGCGTCACCGGCTGCGCCAAGGGCATGGTCGCGGGCATGGCGGGCGTCCTCGACTCGGCACGCTTCGAGCTGTTCCTCGCGCGCGAGGCCGGCGTGAGCGTCAAGGACGTGCGCGCGATGGTCCTCGGCGGCCACGGCGACGACATGGTCCCGGTCCTCTCCATGACCACCATCAACGGCGTCCCCGCGAGCACGCTCATCGCGAAGGACAAGATCCAGTCGATCATCGAGCGCACGCGCAAGGGCGGCGGCGAGATCGTCACCCTCATGGGCACGAGCGCGTACTACGCGCCGGCGAGCGCCGCGGTCGCGATGGCCGAGGCCTTCCTCCTCGATCAGAAGCGCCTCCTCCCGTGCGCGGCGTACCTCGATGGCGAGTACGGCTACAAGGATCTCTTCATGGGCGTCCCGTGCGTCATCGGCGGCAAGGGCGTCGAGAAGATCATCGAGATCCCGCTCACCGAAGAAGAGAAGGGCATGCTCACGAAGAGCGCCGCGAGCGTCCAGGGCATCGTCGACGTCGTGAAGAAGAGCTGAGACCTGCGAGCGGCGTCGCGGGAGCTCCACGAATGACGAAGCTCTCCCGCGACGCCGACCCCTCGCATGCCGCGTACATCGCGCGGCGCCCCGAGCAACATCGCGGGTTCGTACGCACGTCGCGCTATCTCGTCATGCGCGACGGTACGAAGATCGCGATCGACATCTGCTTGCCGCGCGGGCTCCAGCCCGGCGCGCGCGTGCCGACCATCGTGCGGCAGACCCGGTATTTTCGGCGTTTCCTCGTTCGGAAGCGCGCGCGGATGTTCGTCGACGAGACGGGCCTCGACCCGATGAACGCACCGATGCGCGCGCTCTTCACGTCGCGAGGCTACGCATGGGTCGACGTCGACGTGCGCGGCTCGGGCGCGTCGTTCGGCGAGCGGCCGTGTCCGTGGTGGCTCGAGGGCGAGGTGAAGGACGGTGCGGAGGTCGTCGACTTCATCGTGAAGCAGCCGTGGTCGAACGGGCTCGTCGGCTCGACCGGTGTCTCGTACGACGGCACCACCGCGGAGCTGCTTGCGTGGAACGCGCATCCCGCGGTGAAGGCGATCGCGCCGCGCTTCTCGCTCTACGACACGTACGCGGACGTCGCGTTCCCGGGCGGCCTCCATCAAGCATGGTTCACCGAGACGTGGGAGCTCGCCAACGCGGCGCTCGATCGGAATGCGCCGGAGGCGTTCATCGGCACGGCGCTCTCGTTCGGCGTGCACGGCGCGCCGTCTCCTACCGTGGCCGATCGACGAAAGATCGCGAGCCGCATCGCGCACCTCGTGGATCACGAGCTCACGCAGCGCGCGCTCAGCGGCGCTCTCTCGTTCGCGCTGGCCGGAGTTCCACCCGTCGACGATGATCCCGGCGGCGCACAGCTCGCGGCGGCGATCGCCTCGCACGTCGCCAACTACAACGTGCACGGAGGCGCCGTGCACATGACGTTCCGCGACGACTCGCCGCCGGACGCACCGCTGCCGGGCTTCACCTGCGACTACTTCAGCCCGTCGACGTATCCGGGCCAGGTCGGTGATGCCGCGGTGCTCGGCTACAGCGGCTGGTTCGACGGCGGCTACGCGAATGCAGCCGTGAAGCGGCATCGCGTGCTCGAGCGCGCGGGCGCGAGCAAGGAGCATCGCCTGCTGCTCGGGCCGTGGGTCCACGGCGGCACGCTCGACATGGATCCCGACACCGACGCGCACGCTTCGGCGTTCGATCACTCCGTCGAGCTGCTCCGGTTCTTCGATCGGCATCTCGCCGCGGAGATGCCGCTGGGCGGCATCGCGATCGAGGACACCGCTCCGGTTCGTTACTACGTGATGGGCGCGGGCGCGTGGCGAGAGGCCGCGACGTGGCCGCCGGAGGGAACGCGCTCGCTCGCGCTCCACTTCGCCGCCGGGCATCGCTTGCGGCGCGGGACCGATGCGGAACGTGCCGAGGGCGTCGACGTCCACGAGGTCGATCCCACCACCGGCACCGGGCGACGCACGCGATGGCGGACCACCATCTCGCCGTTCGTGCACGCCGACGGCGCCGGTCGATCTCGCCGCGGGCTCTTCGTCTGCGACGGTGACGCGCTCGAAGAGGACCTCGAGGTGGCCGGCAACCCGGTGCTCGTCCTGCGCATCGCATCGACGGTGTCCGACGGCGCCATCTTCGCCTACCTCGAGGACGTGGATCGCGAAGGCCGCGCGCGTCTCGTCAGCGAAGGCGAGCTGCGCACCATCCATCGCACGACGCTGCACGAGCCACAGGACGGACCCGCGCGCGTCGAGACGTCGTTCCTCCGCAAGGACGCCGTCGCGATCGCGCCCGGCACGGTCGCGACGCACGCCATCGAGCTCTTGCCGCTCGCGATGTCGTTTCGGCGCGGGCATCGGATCCGCCTCTCGCTCGCCGGCGCCGACGTCGATCACTTCGTGTCGCCGACCGCAAGCGATGCGCGCGTGACGTGGACCATCGAGCGCGCCGGCTCTCGGTTGCTCCTCCCGACGCGCGCTCGCTGACGCGGCGACGAGCTCCGCGAGCCGCGTCACGCGCGACGCAACGCCTCGTCGCTCCGTCGCAAAATCCCTATGTTTGCGAGGGATCGTCGCCGGCACGAGTCCTGCGATGCACGCGGCTCATGACGATGATGAAGCTCGGGCTCGGCGCGGTGCTCGTGGGCGCGATGGTCCTCACCACGGCGTGCGGCGACCCCGGCAGCCCTGGCACCGCCGGCACGACCGACGGCACGACACCCGCCTCGTCGGGCGGCAGCACCGCTCCGGGATCGAGCGGCGGCACGACGTCGGGCGGCCCGGGGAGCAGCGGCGGGCTCGATGGCGGCGCCGGCGACGGCAGCGCCGACCCCGCGGCCGAAGCACCGTGCACGCTCTCGGCGAAGTCCTACGGGTCGATGAAGATGTGGGAGTGCGTCCCGACCGGCATGGGCTCTGCGCCGGCCGGCCTCGTCGTCGCGATGCACGGCTACACGCAAGGCGTGGTCGACCCGTCATCGCCCAATCAAGCGTGGGGCTTCAAGTCGACGTCGCAATGGGCGACGCTCGCGCAGCAGCACAAGTTCTACGTCATCTTCCCGGACAAGGGCACGTCGGCCTTCTCCTGGTACGCGTACTTCGGTACGAGCGGGATCGCGCGCACCGATCTCGAGCCCTCGCAGATCGCTGCGATGGTGACGGACGTCACCGCGAAGTACTCGATCGATCCCGCGAAGGTCTTCGTCAACGGGCTGTCCGCGGGCGCATACATGACGACGGTCATGCTCGCGACGTATCCCGACGTGTTCGCGGCCGGCTCGATGTTCGAAGGCGGCGCGTACGGCTGCTCGACGTCGTGCGCCGCGCTCGGCAAGAAGGGCATGGGCGGATGGACGTGGCCGGGCAACCACGCGCCGACGCTCGTGACCGGCGCCTACCCCACCGTTTGGAAGAGCGCGACCGCGAAGAAGCCTCGGCTCCTCGTGTTCCAGGGCGACGCCGACGGCGCGGTCACGCCCGAGAACATGGCGGATGTGGTGCAGCAATGGAAGGGCGCGACGGGCATCACCGGCGCCGGCACCACGAGCACGCTCAAGGGCCACGAGTACACCGAGTACACGAAGGACGGGCAGACGCAGCTCGCTACCATCCTCATGCACGGCATCGGTCACGGCACGCCCGTCGACCCCGGACCGGGCGCCGATCAGGGCGGATGGGACCCGGTCCCGAGCCAGACCGCGAGCAGCGACGCGAACGCGAAGCAGGACTGGACCAACACCGCGGGCATCTGGGGCCCGTACTATTCGGCGAAGTTCTTCGGCCTCATCCCCTGATCGAACGAGCGCGCGGAACGAGCCTAGCAGGAGCGTGATAACGTGCGGGCGAGGTCAACGACGTGAACTCCCGCCGCTCGCTTCTCTCCGTCCTCTTCGCGCTGCTGTCGCTCTTGCTCTTGCGCTGTGCGCAGCCGATCGGCGCGAGCCTCGATCTCACGCCGGCGTCGCAGACGTTGATCTCGGGACAGACCACGCAGCTCACGGCGACGCGGCACTTTCCCGGTGGCGCGCTCGAGGACGTCACCACGAGGGTGACCTACACGACGAGCGATCTCACCATCGCCAACATCAGCGACCGCGGCATCGTCAGCGCCGGAACGCGCAGCGGCACGGTCATCATCAAGGCGTTCGACGCGGTCGGCGACGCGACCGCGATCGCCTCGTTCACCGTCGTGCCGCCGGTCATCACGTCGATCGACGTGTCACCGCCCGTCGTCGCGCTGACGCGCGCTTCGATGCCGCGCGCCTTCACCGCCACAGCGCACTTCAACAACGGCACGACCAACGACGCGACGAACCAGGTCACGTGGAGCTCGTCCAACACCGACGTCGCGATCGTCGGCAACACGCAGCTCGATCGCGGCGTCGTCATTCCCGTGGCGAACGGCAACACCACCATCGTCGCCACCGATGCCACTACCGGCATCACCGGGCGCTCGACGGTCTTCGTGACCGGCGGCGAGCTGGTGCTCGTGGGCATCATCGTCACGCCGAACCCGGCGACCGTTCCCGTCACGATGAAGCAGACCCTCACCGCCACCGGCGTGTTCGCCGACGGCTCGATGAAGAACCTCTCGGGATCGGTCACGTGGTCCTCGTCACGCACCGATGTCGCGACGGTGGACGAGACCGGCGTGGTGACCGGCGTCGCCCTCGGCGACACGACGATCACGGCAACCGGGGCCGGCCCCAGCTCGACGCTGAAGGGCTCGGCGGCCGCCAAGGTCGTTCCGTAACGCAGCTTCGCAGCAGCTTCTCGGCAGCAGTCGCCTTTGCAATTCGCAAAGCGCTATGTGGGTGAGGCGGAGCTTCCTGCACGAGGCAAACGAGCATCAGCAGAGCCTTGCGCCGTCGAACCAAGGGCGACCGTAATGGCGAGGGGTTTGCTGTGCACCTGCCTGGAGGTGTCCCTCATGAGTCAGCTGCACGCTCACCCGAGCTTCGAGAGTCCCGCTGTCGCTCGAACGGGTGACCCGGGAACGGGCGCCGAGCCCGAGGTCATCCGTTTGGAAACCTTCCGGGCCGAGCAAGAAGAGCGCAAGGTCATCGCGATGGAAACCGCCGAGAGCTCGATTCACCGCGTCGCGCCGCGATCCGGGTTGCGTCGACCGCACGTCACGAGCGCGCGCCAGGGTGACGAGACCGAGCTCCGGATCGAAGGCGCGCTCGACGCGCTCACCGTCGGTGAAATCAGTCCGATCCTCGATGCCGCGGTCGCCGATCACCCGCGTCACGTCACGGTCGATCTCGACGAGGTGACCCTGCTCGACAGCATGGGTGTCGGCGCCATCGTCTCGCTGTGGAAACGCGTGAAGGCCCAGGGCGGCAAGGTCGTGGTGGTGCATGCGCATGCCCAGCCGCTCCTCGTGCTCAAGCTGCTCCGGCTCGACGTGGTGTTCGGGATGTGATCCGGCGCGCCGCGACGCCTCCGTTTCTGGTAGGTTCTCGCGCGTGAAGATCCACGAGTATCAGGGCAAGCAAATCTTCGCGAAGTACGGCGTTCCCATTCCCAAGGGATACCCGGCCTTCACGGTCGACGAGGCAGAGGCAGCAGCGAAGAAGCTCGTTGCCGAGACCGGGAGTCCGATCGTCGTCGTCAAAGCGCAGATCCACGCCGGAGGCCGAGGCAAGGGCGGCGGCGTGAAGGTCGCGAAAGGCGGCGCGGCGGAGGCGAGGCAGCAAGCCGAGAAGATCCTCGGCATGCAGCTCGTCACGCACCAGACCGGCCCCGAGGGGCAGAAGGTCAAGCGCCTCTACATCGAGCAAGGCCTCGAGATGGTGGCGGAGATGTACCTGGGCATGGTCGTCGACCGTGACCTGCGACGCATCGCATTCATGGCGTCGACCGAAGGCGGCATGGAAATCGAGCACGTCGCCGAGCACACGCCGGAGAAGATCCTCACCGTGCACGTCGACCCCACCGTCGGCCTGTCGGCGTATCAGGCGCGCGAGCTCGCGTTCGGTCTCGGCCTCATGAAGTACGGCAAGGAGACCGTCGCGAAGTTCGTTCGCCTCATGTCGGCGCTCTACGACTGCTTCGTGAAGGAGGACTGCTCGCTCCTCGAGGTCAACCCGCTCGCCATCCTCAAGAACGGCGACGTCATCGCCCTCGATGCGAAGCTCAACTTCGACGACAACGCGTCGTTCCGTCACAAGGGCTGGGCCGAGCTCCAGGACAAGGACGAGGAAGACCCCATCGAGCTCGAGGCCGCGGCGGCCGGGCTCAACTACGTGTCGCTCGACGGCAACGTCGGCTGCCTCGTCAACGGCGCCGGCCTGGCCATGGCGACGATGGACATCATCTAGCACGCCGGCGAGAAGGTCGGCGTCGCACCCGCGAACTTCCTCGACGTCGGCGGCGGCGCCACGCAGGAGCAGGTCACCAAGGCCTTCAGCATGATCCTGAAGAGCCCCAAGGTGAAGGGCATCTTCGTGAACATCTTCGGCGGCATCATGAAGTGCGACGTCATCGCGAACGGCGTCGTCGCCGCCGCGAAGGAGCTCGGCTTGAAGGTGCCGCTCGTGGTGAGGCTCGAAGGAACCAACGTCGAGCTCGGTCGCAAGATCCTCAGCGAGAGCGGCCTCGCCATCCAGGCCGCCACGACGATGGCCGACGGCGCGAAGAAGATCGTCGATGCAGTGGTCTCTGGAGGTACGAAGTGAGCATCCTGGTCGGCAAGAAGACGAAGCTCCTCGTGCAGGGCATCACCGGCGGCGCCGGCTCCTTCCACGCGAAGCAGATGATCGAGTACGGAACGCAGGTGGTCGGCGGCGTCACCCCGACGCGCGGCGGCGAGAAGTTCGAGGGCAAGGTCCCCGTCTTCGACACCGTCGCGAAGGCCACGAAGGAGACCGGCGCGAATGCCAGCGTCATCTTCGTTCCGCCGCCCGGCGCCGCCGACGCGATCCTC
>JAXDMI010000586.1:0-3819 GCA_034666145.1 Myxococcales bacterium
AGAGGATGGTGATCGCCTCGGCCGTGTCGTGCGCGTTCTCCAGCGTCTCGCGGAGCGAGAACGCGACGGGCATGCCGGTGGTGCTCGGCTCGCGCGCGCGCCCTCCGTTCACGGCGACCGCGACGCCCTCGGCATTCATGCCGGTGACGACGCCGACGAGGCCCGGCCATGCCACGCTCGCGAACGGGATCTTGCCGTCTTCGCGTACGACGAAGACCGCCTTGTCGCGATCGAAGACGTCCGCGGCCTCGAAATCGAAGGCGCGCGCGAAGAGCGCATGCCCGTCGGTGGTCGCCTCTGGACCGAGGCCGAACGCCGTGCAACCGAGGAGCGGAGAGTGCTCGAAGCTGAGCGCGATGTCGTAGAGCGCGTGCAGGAACACCATGCGCGGATACGTCGGCATGTGCGACGCGAACGGATCGGGAGCGAACGCCTGCGCTTCGGCGGCGATCTCGCGACGGCGCGGCTCGGGGAAGCCTTCGTCGACGTGGCGATAGCGATAGCGACCCGCGTCGAACATGAGCGCGCGCGCCGGCGCAAACGGGACGACGTCGCGGAAGCCGGTCCACATGACCTCCTCGTTCGCGATCATGCGATCCCGCAGCAGCGTGGTGTGCTCGGTGCCGATCTCCTCGGGCGTGCCGGCGAGGTGCGCGATCCGAACGCCGCGAACGGTGGACCAGCCCCGACCGGCATGCCGAACGCCGTCGACCTCGGTGAGCGTGAGCGCGACGGGAGCGATGGCCGGCGGCGTCAGCTTCGTGAGCTGACCGACCACGAGATGTGCCGCCACCGGCGTGAGCACCAGGACGCCGAGCGCAATGAGCTTCTTCTTGTGCCGGCGTGCGAAGCTCACGAGGTCGTCCGTCCGGCGCGACGATCGCTCAGCGCGACCACCACGGTGCGGACGATGCGCCACGGATCGCGCACGACGTGGAAGTGGGTCACGCGATCCTCGGGGTAGAGGACGCGAATGGGCTCCTCGACGATGGGAACGCCGGCCCACACGGCACGCAGGAGGACCTCGGCCTCGAAGTCGTAGCCCTCACCACGCGGCGCGAGGCGAAGCGTTTGTGCGATGGGATAGCGGCGGAGACCGCACTGCGTGTCGCTCAGCGTGCGACCGGCGAAGCGCGAGATGAAGAAGTTCGAGATGTCGTTCGAGACCTGGTTCTTGCGGGGCGCGCCGGCGGTCGCGAGCGCGCGGATGCCGAGGACGAACGCCTCCGGATCGCTCGCTGCGAGGAGAACGCGTCGCGCTTCGACGGCGGGATGCTGGCCGTCGGCATCGACGGTGACCGCGACCTCGTGCCCGCGCGCACGTGCCGTCGCGAGCCCGGTGAGCAGCGCCGCGCCCTTGCCGCGATTCCGACCGTGCGAGACCAGCTGACACCCGGCGCGCACCGCGACGTCGGCGGTGCCGTCGGTCGAGCCGTCGTCGATGACGAGGATCTCGTTCGCGAGCGCGGGCAACGCCGCGCGGAGATCGGCGATGACCGCGCCGAGCGTCTTCTCTGCCTGGTACGCCGGAACGAGGATGCACGCGCCGTCCAGCCACGGCAGGCGTGATGCGCTCGACTGCGCACGCGCGTCGTCGGGGACCACGCTGGGAAGGCTCATCGCGCGGGAATGTTGCACGTTGACCGGCAGGGGCGCAAAGGGTACCGGCCAAGGCAGCCGTGACGATCGCATTCACCATCGAAGAAGGGCCGCACGAAGGGCTAGCCAGGACAGAGCTCCTCCGTCGCGTACGCGCGATGATCAAGCTCCTTCAATTGGACAAAGCGGAAGTTTCATTCGTCCTAACTGACGACGAACACATCCATCAATTGAACAAAACCTATCGTCATAAAGATCGGCCCACCGACGTCCTGGCGTTCGCGATGCACGAGGGCGAGTTCGGCGCACTGGCCGGGCACATGCTCGGCGACGTCATTGTGAGCGTCGATACCGCCCGCAGGCAGGCCCAGTCGCGCCGCAGGCCGGTCCTGGACGAGGTGACGATGCTGCTCGCGCACGGGCTCCTCCACCTCCTCGGCTGGGACCACCGGACGGACGCCGAGGATCGCCGCATGCGGGCAGAGACGACCCGCCTGTGCGCCGCGGCGGCGCAGCCCTCTACGAAGAGGGAGCTCTCAAAGGGAGGAGCCAAACGAGGTCTGTCGCAGAAACCGTCACCGCCCCAGCGCACGAGCCGACGCAAGAAACCTCAATGACAATGAGGGGTCCGCGTCGAAGGCGTGGGTGAAGCGTGAGCGTTCAGGCCTCGTCCGCCGGCATTTGATGTGGGTCCATGGCTCCTATCGTCTCGGCGTCACGGCTACGAAAACGCATCTAACCCCCGTTTTTCCCTTGCGGGGATGGAACCGCGGATGTTAACCATGTGGCCGTGAAGCGGTTTCGAGCCTAAAAATTCGGGTCCGCGGCACAGGGTGCTCGAGCTGCGATACAGGATTGGGCTCCTCTCGGAAGCACTTCTGCCCCGCGAAGAGCGTCTGGTCTCAGACAGTGTCTTGGCGAGCAATCGCCACCAAGCGACGATTGACGTCGCGGATTTCGACAGGAGGAACGCATATGGCTGCTGCGAAGCGGATGACGAAGGCCCAGGTTATCTCTGACATTGCTCAGTACTCTGAGCTCGACAAGAAGAGCGTCGGTAAGGTCTTTGAAGGCCTCACGGATCTGATCAAGAAGCAGCTTGGCCCGCGCGGTCCCGGCGAGTTCGTGATCCCCGGCCTCCTCAAGCTGAAGACCGTCAAGAAGAAGGCGATCCCGGCAGGCGAGCGTCGCAACCCGTTCACGGGCCAGATGCAGCACTTCCCGGCGAAGCCGGCCTCGAAGAAGGTCCGCGCGACCGCCCTCAAGGCGCTCAAGGATCTCATTCAGTGAGCTCCGCGATTCGCCCGTGAGCTCCTCTCGCTCCTAGAGAGCCTCACGTTCGAGTCCTCGTATCAAAACCGCCGGGCGCCCCTTCCTTCGGGAGGCGGCGCCCGCGGCGTTTTGTGGCGTACGGAATCAGCACCGACGCGAGCGCGAGCAGGACGAGCGGGTAGTCGCCGAAGCGCACGAACAGCGTCGGCGGACCCGAGAGCAGCGCCGGCTCCGTCCGCAGCGTGCCGGGCATGGGCAGGTCGTAGCGCGCGCGCACGCGTCCGGTCGCGTCGACGAACGTGGTCGGTCCCTTGTTGACCGCGCGCACGAAGTCGCGTCGCGTCTCGATGGCGCGCAGCACGGCGAGGCGCAGGTGGAGCTCGCCCTCCGCGCTGCCGGCGAACCATGCGTCGTTGGTCACGTTGACGAGGAGGTTCGGCGCGCCTTCCATCGCCTCGCGCCCCGCTTCGGGCAGCGTGTCCTCGTAGCAGTTGAGGACCGCCGCGCGGATCGGTCCCGCTGCGAACACGACGCTCTCGTGTCCCGCGACGAGGCCGGTGCCCTTCGAGAACACCTGGCGCAGCCAGGGAAACCAATCCGCGAGCGGCACGGTCTCGCCGAACCAGAGGAGATGCCGCTTGTCGTACGGCGCCGAGAGCGCGCCGTCCGGCGACGCGAGGATCGCCGAGTTGTAGCCGAGGCCCTTGGCGCCGGCCATGTACGCGCCGGTCAGCACCGGGCCATGCACGCCTTCCTGGAGCACCGCGCGCTCGCCGGACGGGCTGCGGCGGATCGCGTGCGAGAGCGTGAACGGATACGCGGACTCGGGCCATACCGTGAGGTCGACGCCGCGTTGCTCCGCGCCCTTCGTGAGGACGGTGAGCCGTTCGATCATCATCGCCGCATGGCTCGCGTCCCAGCGATCGGACGCATCGAAGCCCGGCTGGA
>JAXDMI010000587.1:0-6086 GCA_034666145.1 Myxococcales bacterium
ACCACAGACGCTTGTGCGTGTACGGGATGGCAGGGCCGTACGTGAACTTGTTCACGAAGATGTGATCGCCGACCTGGAGCGTCGGGATCATCGAGCCGCTCGGGATCTTGAACGCCTCGACCACGAACGCGCGGAGCGCCATGGCAACGGCGATCGCGACGAGGATCGACTCGGCGTATTCGCGGACCTCGCTCTTGCGCCAGCGACCGAGGCGCACGTCGACCTCGCCGTCGGCCTTCACGAGCGCGTCGACAAAGCCCTCCTCGTCGAAGGGCTCGCGTTCCATCGCGTCTTCGAGGGCGTCGAGATCGGCGCGGAGCTTCTCGCGCTCCTTCGGCGAGAGGTCGCGTTTGATGGCGTCGCGATGCTTCTCGAGGATCGACTCGGCCTCTTCGAGGAGCGAGCGCGCGCGTTCGAACGGACCGCGAAGTCCCTTCGGCAGGTCGGAGCGCAGCGGCGGATGCGCGTGATACGCGAGCGGCAGGTGATGGCGCACGGTCCAGAGCGCCATCTCGAAGAGCGTGAACGTGACGATGCCGACCGGCACCGGCTGCTCGCGCACCCAGCTCTCGATCCAACCGAGCGCGCCGCCGTGATCGATGCCGCTCGGCGGCGTCAGAGCCCAGACGAGGATGCACGCGAGCGCGAAGGGCGTGAGGACGAACCACACGCCCCAGTACGCGGTGCGCAGGAGCTTCTTCGGCGGCGGCGGGAGCGACTTGTGCTCCCCGCGCTCTTCCTTGGCGACGGCGCGCGCCTTCGCCACGCGCTCTGCCGACGCGCTGCTCTTCGGCGGCTCGTCAGCGTCGTCCTCATCGCCATCGCCATCGCCATCGTCGTCGCGCCCGTCCGCGTCCGACGCCGGCGGAACGGAAGGCACCTCCGCGTCGGCCTTCGCTTCGGCCACCTTCGCTTCGGCGTTCGCCGCGTCGGCGTCTGCCGGCGGCGTCTCGGTGATCTCTCCGTCCTTCTTCACGAGCCGTCGCCGATCTGGATGAGGTAGTTGACCACCGCCGCGCGGTCGTCGAGGGCGCTGACCGGCGGGTTGGTGGTCCCGGCCGTCGAGGTGTTGTCGAACACCACGTAGTACATCCCGGGGGGAACCGGAATCGCGCGCTTCCATTCCACGCCCTGCTGCACCACATCCGCCATGATCGGGGGTGCGGCAAGTGGTCCGCTCTGCGGGTATTCGAAGTAGAGCTGGAGCGACGCATCGCCCTCGGGCTTGCGCATCACCATGACGTCTACGGCCGGCGCACCATCGAGCTGGGCGGTGACGAAGAGCGCCTTGCCGTCACCCTCGACCTTGATTGGGCCCACGAAGTCGCGCTGGTTCTGGTGCACCTCGACGCGCTCGTTCTCGTAGGTGATCTTGTCCGCGCCCTTCACCTGGTACGGGTGGAACGGCTTCTGGCCGAGCGGCAGGATCCCGAGCGAGAAGTCGTCGATGTTGGTGTCCGAGTAGTGGACGACCGTGAAGCCCTCGTTGAGCTTCTTGCCGACGAGCTGCTTGCCGAAGTTGTCGCCCACCGACGTGAGCTGGTTCAGCACGTTCGCCGCTGTGCCTTCGATGCGATGGACCAGGAAGTTGCTCGCATCGACGCGCGACGTCCGGAAGTACGCGTAGATATCGCAGCGATCGCCCTCGGTGATGATGAAGTCGTAGCGATACAGCGCCGACGCCTGCATCGTGAACGTCATCTTCTTCGAGAGGTTCGTGTAGGCGTAGCCGAAGCCGGCGAGGTTCACGTAGAGGTCGTCGCCCTCGGGCGCATTGCACTGGACCGGGAAAAAACGGCCGATCACCGGTGAGTCGGGCGCGAGTCGCAGCGGCGCGTTCCGCTCCAGCATCTGCTGGCAGAAGTCGCCCATGCCCTTCTTGAGGAGCGTGCGGCGCATCGTCCGGTTCGCCGGATCGTTGATGGTGCCGCGGAACGTGCAGTACGCCGGACCACAGCCGGCCGCGCTCGCTCCGAGAATGGCCGCTACGAGCGTGACCGCTCCGAGGCACGCAAGACGCGACAAGCCGTAATTCGCCGGGCGCAAGGCCTGACGAGCCTACCACGGCCGGTGGTACGCTGTCGGGCATGACGAGCGTAGCGGCGGCGGGGAACAAGGTGGCGGTGCTGGGCGCTGGTGCATGGGGAACGGCCCTCGCGAAGGTGCTCGCCGACAAGGGCGACCCGGTCGCGATGTATTGCCGGCGTCCCGATCTCGTCGCGCAGATCAACGAAGAGCACGTCAACGGCAAGTACCTCCCGAGCGCGAAGCTTCCGAGCACGCTCACCGCCAGCGTCGATCCCGAGGAGGTCCTCCACGGCGCGACCATGGTGGTCTTCGTCGCGCCCAGCCATGCGACGCGCGAGGTAGCGAAGCTCGTGGCCCTCAAGGTGCCGAGCGACGCGCCGATCGTGAGCGCCACGAAGGGCATCGAGAACGACTCGCTCACGTTCATCGACGAGATCCTCGCCGCCGAGCTGCCGGGCGCGACGCATCGTCACTTCGCATTCTTGAGCGGACCGTCGTTCGCGAAGGAGCTCGCCGCCGAGCTGCCCACCGGCGTCGTCATTGCATCGACCGACGATCGCATCCGCGATCACGTCATGAAGCGATTCCATGCATCTTACATGCGTACCTACGCGAGCCGCGACATCCCCGGCGTCGAGTGCGGAGGCGCCATCAAGAACGTCATCGCCATCGCGGCCGGCGCGGCGGACGGGCTCGGCTTCGGCAACAACACGCGCGCGATGTTGATCACGCGCGGCCTCGCCGAGATGGTGAAGCTCTCGCTCGCGCGCGGCGGCGAGGCCATCACGCTGGCGGGCCTCGCGGGCATGGGCGATCTCGTCCTCACGTGCACCGGGGAGCTGTCGCGCAACCGCACCGTGGGTCTCGAGCTCGGCAAGGGCCGGAAGCTGAACGACATCGTCGCCGGTCTCGGCCACGTCGCCGAGGGCGTGAAGACGACGAAGAGCGCGTTCGATCTCTCGAAGAAGCTCGGCATCGAGCTGCCCATCGTGAGCGAGGTCTATCGCGTGCTCTACGAGGACAAGCCGGTGCTCCAGGCGGTGAAGGATCTCATGAGCCGCGAGCTCTCCGCGGAGTTCGAGAGCATCGGCGCGATCAAGGCGCTTCCTGCGTGAGCGCCTGACGCCGCCGGCAGCGAGCCGCAACAACCGCAAAGGCGACGCTCGGAAGGCTTGCTCGACGAGCGCACGCTGCTCCTCTACGCTCGTGCTTGGAGCCTGAAATCATGCGTTCCTTCTTCTTTCGTTCGCTCACGTCGCTTGCTTCGCTGACGCTCATCGCTGCCTCGACGTTGATCGCAAAGGACGCGGAAGCGCAGTTCCAGCCGCAGCCGCAGGGTCCGCCGCCGGGATTCCAGCCACAGCCACAGTTCCAGCCGCCGCCTCCCGGTTATGGACCGCCGCCCGGTCAGTATCCGCCGCCCGGCTACGGGCCGCCGCCGGGACAGTATCCGCCGCCGGGCTACGGGCCACCGCCCGGACAATATCCGCCGCCCGGTTATGGACCGCCGCCGGGACAATATCCGCCGGGCTATGGACCGCCGCCCGGCCAGTATCCGCCCGGCTATGGACCGCCGCCGGGTCAGCCCCCGCCCGGCCAGCCCCCGCCCCCCAGCGACAAGCGTGACCCCGGCGAGATGACGGCGCTCTACATCACGAGCGCGCTCTGGGGCGTCGGCACCGGCATCTGGCTCGACTCGCTCGCGAAGATCAAAGACCCGGGCGTCGCGATCATCATGCCGATCGCGTTCGGCGCCGCAGCGCCGATCGGAGCCTTTTTCTGGGACGATCAGGGCGGTCCGCTCCATCGCGGCGTCCCCGCATCCGTGTCGGCAGGTCTCGCGCTCGGCGCTGTCGAAGGCATCGCGGTGGCCGGCACGCAGTGGCAGTACACACGCAACCGCAACAAGGATTGGCCCTTCGCGACGCAGACCACGGTCACGTGGATCTTCGCGACCGGCGGCGGCGTCGGCGGATGGGCGTTCGGCGAAGCGGTGCGTCCCGATCCGCGCAGCATGGGCTTCATCGTCAGCGGCGCGGGCTGGGGCGCAGGCAGCGGCACGATGATCGGCATCGCCGCGAGCGGCAAGGACTGGAAGGACGGCGCGGCCGTCGCCGGCCTCATCGGTTACAACGTCGGCATCGTCGGCGCCGGCGCGATCAGCCTCGCGCACACCGCCTCGTGGGAGTCGCAGAAGTACATGTGGCTCGGGTACCTGGGCGGCGCGCTCGTCGGCTGCCTCGTGTTCCCGCTCTATCTCTTCAGCGACGCGGATCCGAAGCACGGCTTCATCGGGCCCGCGCTCGGCGGGCTCGCGGGCGTGGGCATCGCAGGCGCGCTCACGTGGGACCTCAAGGACCCCGCGGACAAGCGCGGCCAGGCCTACAAGCCTCCGGTCGACTTCGCGATGATGCCGCCGCCGCGCCTCGATCCGCGGATGGGCGCCACGCAAGAGGTCATCCCGACCGGCGCCGTGCTGACCGGCTTCGGGTCGTTCTAAAAGCTACTTCGACGGCGTCGCGCTGCCGGGCGCGGCGGGCGCGGCGCCGGCTTCCGCGTTCTCGGTCGGCTCGAGATTGTCGGGCGTCAGCGGCGGCTTGTCGTTTCCGCCGCAGGCAACGAGGGCCAGGGACCCGGCCACCGCGACGAACGCGAGAACACCAGACAGAGCGAGCAGGGCGTGCGGCCTTCTCATGAGGCGCTCATTCTACATGGGCCGCTCTCGTCCTGACCACCTGCAATCGCGCGCCTTTTTTCCGCCGGCGCGGTATCCTCGTCCGGCTTCCCAGCGTCCGCCTCGTTCCCTCGTTCGCCCTCTCCATGCCGATCCTCAAGTGGTTCCCGCCTCAGGGCTCGCCGCGCACGTTCGTGCTCTACAAGCCCATGTCCACCATCGGACGTGCGCTGGGCAACGACGTCGCCGTGATGACGGGCGGCATCTCCGAGACCCACGCGCAGGTGCTCTTCGACGGCCGTGACTTCAATCTCGAGGAGGTCGACAAGACCGGCGAGATCTTGATCAACGGCAAGAAGAAGCGCCGCGCCCGCCTCGTCCACGGCGATCGCCTCACGCTCGGCGACGCCGAGCTCCAGTTCAGCATCTTCGACGAGCCGCACGGCCCGTCGCGTCCCGCCAGCTCGTCGCCGGTGTCGAGCGATCCCGCGAAGGCCGCGCTCGAGCGCGCCGCGATCAGCGAGACCGGCACCGGCGAGGCCAACGCCGCGCAGCTCGCCGGCGTGAGGAAGCTCCACGAATTCAGCGAAAAGCTGATGACGATGAAGAACCTCGACGAGCTGCTCGAGGCGATGCTCGACGCGGTCATCGACGTCACCGGCGCCGAGAAGGGCCTCGTGCTCCTGCTCGACGAGGCCTACGGCTCGGACGGCAGCCCGTCGGGCCAGGGCGGCAAGCCGGTCATCCGCGCATCACGTCACGTCACGCGCGAGGCGCTCACCGATCAGACCGGAGCCATCTCCGACAGCATCGTGCGTCGCGTGCTCGAGTCGGGCCGCCCGCTCATCGTCTCCGACGCGCTCTCCGACGACGTGTGGCGCACGAGCGAGAGCGTCGTCGCGCTGCGACTCTCGTCGGTCATGTGCGCGCCGCTGGTGTCGCAAGGCCAGGTCACCGGCGCGCTCTACGTCGGCAACGATCGCGTGAAGGGCCTCTTCCAGAAGTCGCAGCTCGAGCTGCTCAGCATCTTCGCCGGCCAGGCCGCGATCATCCTGCAGAACGCGATGCTCCTCAGCGCGCTCCGTGCCGACAAGGAGAAGCTCGCCGCCGAGCTGAAGGACAAGCGCTTCGGCGACATCATCGGCGTCTGCCCCTCGATGATGGAGGTCTTCCGCAAGCTCCAGAAGGTCGCCACCACCGACATCTCGGTGCTCATCACCGGCGAGACGGGCACCGGCAAGGAGCTCATCGCGCGCGAGCTGCATCGGCGCTCGAACCGCGTGAACGGCCCGTTCATCGTCATCAACTGTGGCGCCATCCCCGAGAACCTGATCGAGAGCGAGCTGTTCGGTCACGTGAAGGGCGCGTTCACGGGCGCCATCGC
>JAXDMI010000588.1:0-13846 GCA_034666145.1 Myxococcales bacterium
TGACGGTCGCGTACGACGGCGCACCGGCGGTCACCGGGATGGTGCCGGCGGTGGTGCAGGGCCTCGTCGGGTTGAGCGCCGGAACGGGAGGCGAGACCGACGCCGTCGCCGTTCGCAACGTGAAGGCATCGTTCTACGACTGCGTGCCGTAACTGGCGAAGGTCGCTTAGGTCGTGTGACTCACACGACACAAGCTCCCGAAGGTCGCTTAGTGCGCGATGGCGTTGATGCAGGCGCCGAGGAGCGAGAGGCTGATGAACACGCCGGCGATCGCGAGGCGAACCCAGAAGAACGTGCTCCATCCGCCGCCGAAGCCCCAGCCGCGATTGACCTGACGGCCATAGTTGCCGTTGAAGCCTTGCACCGGCGCCATCGGATACTGACCAGGGCCGCCATAAGGATTCTGACCGTACGGCGCGGCATACGGATACTGCGGAGCACCGTACGGGTTCGGCGCGCCATAGCCCGGCGGCGCACCATACGGCATCGGTTGCATCGGTTGCTGCATCGGTTGCGCGCCGCCGTATCCGGGAGGTGCGCCGTATCCCGGCTGGCCGCCATATCCCGGCGGCGGTGCGCCATATCCCGGCGGCGGTGCGCCGTAACCGGGCGGAGGCGCGCCGTAGCCTGGCGGCGGTGCGCCGTAGCCGGGCTGCGCAGCGCCGTAGCCTTGTGCGCCTTGTGCGCCGAGCGGCGTCCCGCAGAAGCGACACTGCGCTTCGCCCGGGTTGATCGACAGGCCGCCGCATTTCGGACACGTCGGAGCGCCAGCGTTCATCGTAAGAAAGGCTAGAGCACAGCGGGCGGTCCCGCTAGGCGTTGCGGTCCAGGTGGCGTCCCGACGCCTTTGGCACTAGGTTTCCCGGCCCAAAGTCAGAGTTTTCGAGGAGAACGCGTCATGGCAAAGCTTGCGAAGTCGTTGGTCATCGTGGGAGCGAAGCGCACCGCATTCGGAGCGATGCAGGGCACGCTCAAGGGCGTCAGCGCCACGGATCTCGCCGTTCACGCGGCGAAGGCCGCGCTCACGCAGTCCGGCATCGCGCTCGACGCGATCGGTCACGTCATCATCGGCAACGTCATGCAGACGAGCCCCGATGCGATCTACTGCGCGCGTCACGTCGGTCTCAAGGCCGGCCTCCCGATCACGACGCCGGCGGTCACCGTGAATCGCCTGTGCGGCTCGGGCTTCGAGGCCATCATTCAAGGCGCGCATCAGCTGCTCCTCGGCGAGCACGACGCCGTGCTCGTCGGCGGCACCGAGAACATGACGCAGGCTCCGCACATCCTCCGTGGCAGCCGCGAGGGGTGGGCCTTCGGCAAGGCGCCCCAGGTCGAGGACTCGCTCTGGAGCGCGCTCACGGACAGCTACACGGGCACGCCGATGGCCGTCACCGCGGAGAACCTCGCGACGAAGTACAACCTGACGCGCGCCGAGTGCGATGCGTACGCGCTCTCGAGCCAGCAGCGATGGGCCGCGGCGAACGAGAAGGGCGTCTTCAAGGACGAGATCGTCGCCGTGGAGATCGCGAACAAGAAGGGCGCGATCCAGTTCGCCGTCGACGAGCATCCGCGTCCGCAGACCACGCTCGAGACGCTCGCGAAGCTTCCGCCCGTCTTCAAGAAGGACGGCGTCGTCACCGCCGGCAACGCATCGGGCATCTGCGACGGCGCGGCGTGCCTCGTCGTCACCACCGAGGAGTTCGCGAAGGCGAAGGGCCTGAAGCCGCTCGCGCGTCTCGTGCAGTGGGGCGTCGCCGGCGTCGATCCCGCGATCATGGGCATCGGCCCCGCGCCCGCCATCCAGCATGCACTCGCGCGCGCCGAGCTGAAGCAAAGCGACATCGATCTCTTCGAGGTCAACGAGGCGTTCGCTCCGCAGTATCTCGCGGTCGAGAAGGAGCTCGGCCTCCCGCGCGAGAAGACGAACGTGAACGGCGGCGCGATCGCCCTCGGTCACCCGCTCGGCGCGAGCGGCGCCCGCATCACGGCGCATCTCGTGTACGAGCTCGCGCGTCGCCAGGGCCGCTACGCGGTCGGCAGCGCGTGCATCGGCGGCGGCCAGGGCCTCGCCGTCATCCTCGAGCGCATCTGAGGACTCTCCCGACCCAGGGTCATTTCGCTCGAAATGACCCTGGGTCAGGAACGAACGAAATGACCCTGGGTCAGGAACGGACGAAATGACCCTGGGTCAGGAACGACCGAAATGACCCTGGGTCATGGGATGAACGACGACGACGACGACGACAAGCCGCGGCCGCTCGCGCATCCGCCGCGCGTCCCCGATGCGGGGAGGTACGACGGGCCTGCGCACGCCGCGCCGTATGCGATGAGCCGCATGGCGCCGTCGTTCTCGCTCGTCGACGTCGCCTCCGAGATCGAGAAGGCCGACGCGATGCTCGCGACGGTCACCGGCGGAAAGCTGGGGCTCATCGCCGATCAGATCCGCCGCCTCCAGGACCAGGCGCGCACCATGCTCGCGCGAGCGCAGCGCGACGCCGAGCTCCATCGCGCGCGCTGCCGCTTCGAGAAGAAGCCGGGCGGCGTCTATCACCTCTATTTGAAGGACGACGGCGAGCGCTGGTTCTCGCTGATGGCCCCGCACGAGTGGATTCGCCCGCAGCCGCAGACCTTCGAGGGCAGCTACCGCCTCGAGGCGGACATGAGCTTCACGCGTGTCGACGTGCGAGAGGATGGCCGCGAGGACGAACCGCGCGCCGATCTCGAGATCGCGCTTTCACTATTGCCGGGAAAGACCCGATAACTCAGGCGTTCTGCTCGATGAGCACGGCGCCCTTGGCGCGCGCTGCATCGATCGTCGCCCATTCGCTGCCGGCGACGATGCACCATTCGACGGCATTTCGCATGGTCTTCACGGCATCGAGGGCGGCGCGGAGGCTCGGAAATGCCCACGAAAGCGGGCCCGGCTCGACGCTCTCCCAGCCGTAGACGAACAGCGTCACGCCTTCGGCCGCGGCGGCCACCCCGGCAGCAACGGCTTCGGCGCTGTAGTCCGGCGAGCTGCGGCGGCACACGAACACGTCCGACTCGCCGTCCTCGTCGCTCGAAGCTCCCTCCGGACGCTTCGACTCGACGTCGATATCGCGCACGATCGGCATCTCGTCCGTCACTTCGAGCGCGCGGATGCGGGCTTGCGGGTCGACGTGCGCGTCGGATTGCGGGGCAGACTGGACGGCGGCAAGGCGCATCGGGTGAGAGCCACCTTGCGCTACGGACGCGGCGTGCGTGGCGACATTTGTCGCACGAAACGCCGACGTTTTGGAAATCCGTGACCGGCCGAAAATGCGCATGTCAGCATCTCGCTTTTGAACCTTCTCGCCCGAGACGACAAGGGGCGATCTTCGAAATCGTACGGCGCGGCGCGTCGTAAGTTCGGTGGCTACAGCTCATCGTCCTAAGATCGCTCGCAGCAGCGTCATGACTCCCTCTGGCGGCGCGGGCGTATCCGCTTCTGATGCGCGACATGCGCAACCGGATTCGTCGTCCTCGCTCTACGCGCGCCCGTCGTTCACGGGTCCAGCTTCGTCACCGCCCTCTCCATCGCGCCCGGTCAACGTCCTAACCGGTCGTGGATGGCCTTTCATTCCCCTCGCGCCACTGGTCGTCGTGTTCGTCGGCCTCGCGGTCGCGCTCGGCATCGGGCTCGTCGGTCTCGACCACCTCGCACGCGCCGGAGACGAGCATGCCGGCGCGCGCGCGGATCTGCTCGCCGCAACTGTGGCAGCGAGGCTATCGCAACTGCCTGTCGAGCGACGCCTCGACGCGACACAGCTCGCCGCGCGGCGAACGGCTGCCGGCATCCTCGTCGTCACGCCGGATGCTCGTGTGATCCACGACGTCACGCTGGGCGCGCCTGATCGCGTCGCGCTCCAGAAGATGCTCACGGAAGGGAAGGGGGTGGCGCAGCTTCGTCTCGGCCGCGCTCGATTCGCGGTTCGTCCCATCGGCGGCGCCACGGACGCGCCACGGATCGTGGTGCTCGTCGCAGAGCCACCCGTCGCGCAAGGCGCTCCGGCGCTCGTCACGTCGCTCCTCGCGCTCGCGGTCATGCTCCTCGGCGTCGCCGCGGCGGTTGCCTATGCCGTGTCACGTGACGTCACGCGCGACGTCGACTTCGTCACGCGACGCATCGACGGCATGGCGCAGGTCCGTACCGAGCCGACGGGCGAGCTGATCCCCGCGCGCACGATGGACGAGGTCGGCCTGCTGACGACCGCGTTCAACAAGCTGGTGGGACGCTTCGGCAAAGCGGAGAAGGCGTACCGCCAGGACCTCGCGCGTGCGAGCGCCGCCGATCGCGAGCGCGCCGCATTCCTGGCCGCGGTGAGCCACGAGCTGCGCAGCCCGCTCAACGCGATCCTCGGGTTCGCCGACATCCTGATGGAGGAGGTCGACGGTCCGCTCTCGCCGTCCGCGCGCGAGGAGGTCGAGCAAATCCGCGGATCGGGCGCGCACCTTCTCACGCTGATCAACGACATCCTCGAGTTCTCCGCGCTCGAGAGCGGGCAGCTGAAGCTCACGCGCGGTCGCGTCGACGTCACCGGCCTCGTGAACGAAGTGGTTCGTGAGGCGCGCGTCCTCATCGGCGAGAAGCAGCTCACGGTACGCGTCGAGGGCGAGCCTTCGCTCGTCGCGCGCATCGACGGCCGGCGCGTCCGACAAGTCCTCGGCAACCTCGTCAACAACGCCATCAAGTTCACCCAGCGCGGCGAAGTGGTGGTGTGGGTCACGCGCGAGGGCCCTTACGCGTCGATCAGCGTCAGCGACACCGGGCCCGGCATTTCGCCGCAAGAGCGCGCGGTCATCTTCCACGAGTACAAGCAGGCTCGTAGCGAGCGCCTCAAGCGGCGCGGCACCGGCCTCGGCCTCGCGATCGCGCGACGCCTCGTGACGCTTCATCAGGGATCGATCCAGGTCGAGAGCGAGCTCGGACGCGGCTCGACCTTCAAGGTCCTCCTGCCGGTCGGCAACATCGACGCAGCGCCGTCGATCCGTGCGCCTCCGCGGAACGGGCCACCCATCCCCCCACCCCCGGGGCAGCGATGAATCCGCGCGCAGCACGTCTCGTCGCGCGGCTCATCGGCTTGCAGCTCGCGGTGCATGCCGTGTCGTTCCTGCTCACGGCGGCGTTCGCGCCGCGCGTCTTGCTCCTCGAGCCTGCGTCGTCGTCGGCGGCGCTGCTCGTGGTGCTCGTGATCGGGCTCCTGTGCATGGCGTTCTCGGCAGCGGCCACGTTCGTCGTGATGCGCCGCTTCCGACCCACGCTGCGCGCGCTCGCGGTGGGCTCGACCGCGGTCGATGCCAAGGACGTCCTCGCGCTCTACGACGTGCCGTCGCGCCTCGCATTCGCGAGCGCGGTGTTCGCGCTCGTCCTCGCTCTGGCGACGCTCGTTCCGCAGCTGCGGCCGCAGGCTCTCGACACGTACACGGACCTGACGCTGGTGCTCTTGATGCTCACGATGGTGAGCACCGCAGCGCTGCCCGCATACGTCACGATGCGCGCATCGATGGCGCGCGTCCTCGAGCTCGCGCCTCCGCACGTGGCTCACGAAGCGTTGCGCAGCCTGGGACGCGGCGCGCTCGGTCGTGTGCGCAAGCGCTTCGTCGCTGCCGTCGCGGCGCCGGTCGCGTTCGTCGCGCTGGGCGCGTCGTTGCTCGTCGATGCGCATTCGCGGACGTACGATCGCGATGCGCGCGTCGCCGACGCCACCGACGTGGCACGCGCCGTGTTCGAGCCGATCGACGGTCCTGCGCCTGCACCCGGCACGGCGCGCGGAGCGCCGGTTCCCGAAGGTGACGTGCGCGGTCGCGCCGAAGCCATCGAGGCCGCAGCGAAGCTGGGCTTCCGCGTCCACATCGATCCCACGTACGACGGCGAGCTCACGGTGCATCACGGCGACGAAGGCGAGACGCAGGTCACCGTGCCGACGTATCCGGGCGCGGCGCTGGTTCGCTTCGGTACGTCGCGCCTCTCTCCGGTCACGGGCATCTACGCGCTGCTCGCATTCGTCGCCGTCGCGCTGGCTGGCCTTCTCGGCACGCGCATCGGCGTGGCCTTCGAGTCCGACGTCGCGCTCGCGACGCGTGAGATGCGACGCGCCGGCGTCGCGGAGGTCATGCGCGGCACGATCATCTTGCACGAGGCTCGCTTCGCGAACGTCACCGAGCTGCTCGAGGCGGTGGATTCGCTGGGCGGTGTCTTCCGCGAGTTTGCGGGCGCGCAGCAGCGCTCGATCGACGCGCGCGAGGCGACCGAGCGCATGCGCGGTCTCCTGCTTGCATCGATGAGCCACGACCTCAAGGCGCCGCTGAACGCCGTGCTCGGCTTCGCGGAGCTCGTGGGGCGCAATCCGCTCACCGAGCCGCAGAAGGAGAGCCTCGCCATCATCGAGCAGCGCGGGCGCGAGCTCCTGATGCTCATCGACACCATCCTCGACAGCGCGCGCGTCGAAGCCGGCGAGCTCGAGGTATCACCCGAACCGACGCACGTCGGCGACGTGGTCATGTCGTCGGTGCTCGAAGCGCGTGATCTCGCGGTCGGCACCGACGTGCAGATCCAAGGCGAAATCCAGCCCGGAATGCCCACGCTGCTCGTCGACGGTACGCGCATCGTGCAGGCGCTCACCGCGGTCGTGATGACGGCCGCGCGCTTCACCGACAAGGGCGTGGTCCCCGTGCGAGCCACGCTGCCCGACACCGGCGAACGCCTCCGCATCGAAGTGGAGACGAGCGGTGAGGGCCTCCCGGTCGGCGAGCGCGAGAAGATCTTCGACGCGTTCAAGAGCGCAGAGAGCGCGCGCCGTCACGGCGGCCTGGGCCTCGGCCTGCAGCTCGCGCGCTCGATCCTCGAAATCCACGCGGGCACGATCGAAGTCGACAACACCGATCGCGGCGGCATGGTGTTCCGCATCTGGCTCCCCGTCCGCAACGACCGCGCCTCCATCCGCGCCCGCGCGAGCAAGCCCACGCTCCCTCCCACCTGACCGCCTCGCTCTCGATCTCCTACTTCAGGGCGATCGTGCGGTTGAACATCAGCGATTCGCCGTCGAACGGGGGGACGGTTTGCGACGAGATCTTCTGTTCGATGCACGTCGATTGCGTCGGCGTGGCTTGCGCCTTCGCGGCGAGGAGGCGTCCTGACAGCTGGCCCTCCGCCGACACCATGATGGCGACCGCTGCCGTCGCTGCCTTCGACTTCGGGTCCTTGCACGCAGCGACGCTGCGGACCGCCGCATCGATGGCTCGCGTGAGCGCCGCGGCGTCGGCGAGCTTCGGCGGCGCCGCGAGGAGCTCGGGCTCGTACGACGCGAGCAGCTTCTTCAGGCCTTCGGCGAACGCGTCCATCGTCCCGTCGAGCGAGCGCCGGAGCCAGAACCCGATCACCGTCTTCGTGACGTTGCCGTCGACGCCGGCATCGAACGCGTTGTCGGAATAGAAGTTGAAGGGCTTCTGAGGGCCCCTGTCACAGAAGTACGGGTTCATGAAATAGAACCAGCGCTCGTAGTAGTCCTTCGGCAGCTTCTTCCTCGTGATGAGGTCGCCGTACGCTGCCTTCTCGCGCGCGAAGCACTCCTTGTCGGCCTGCGACTTGGCGTACGTCTTCCAGAAGATCTCCGCGAGCGGCTTGAGATGCGCCTCGTAGCTCGGTTGCGTTGCCTTCTGCGCGGCGCTGCCGCGCTCGCTCGGTCCGGCCTTGTCGATCAAGAACCGCACGAACGCGGGGTTGTACCGACCGAAGTCGCTCGCCGCGTCGAGCTTCAGGTCGTCGGCGGTGTTCGGACCCTTCGTGAAGACGTCGTCGCCTGCGAGCTCACGAATGGCCGCGAGCGTGATGCGCGCCGGCCTGTGGCACCAGAAGCTCTGGATGCCGCCGTTCGGGTAGTAATCGAAGTCCTCGCACTGGCTCTTGCGCGTGACCTCCTTGAGCGCACTCTCCATCGCAGACGGCGCAGACGACGGTGCCGCTTCGCCCTCCGGCCTCGCGGCCACCGGCACGCTCGCCGGCGTACGCTGCGGCGCAGCCGCCACCGGCACCTCGACCGGCGGAAGGAGCGGCGCCTGTGACGGCGGCGGCGGAGCGGGCGAGCAGCCGACCGGCGCAAGTGCAAGGAGCGCCGTGAAGCCGACGAGCACAGAGCCGATACCGCGTCGCGAGGTGGCCATGTCGGAACAGGGTATACCCGAAGGTGTGACGCGCTTCGTGATACCCGGAGGGGGTGACGCGCTTCGTGATACCCGAAGGGGTACAACCCAAGAATCCGCTGCACGGCATCACCCTCGAGACCATCGTGACCGAGCTCGTCGAGCACTACGGCTGGCCCGCGCTCGCAGAGCAGGTGAACATCCGCTGCTTCACGCACGACCCCAGCATCGCCTCGAGCCTGAAATTCCTGCGTCGAACGCCATGGGCTCGCGAAAAGGTCGAGAGCCTCTACCTCTTCGTGCAGCGCGAACGCGCGCGTCAGGCACGTCGCTGATGCGGTGATGCGATCGGCGCCCTATGCTTGTCGCATGGGGTTCTGGAAGGGGCTCGTCGACAAAGTCGCGCAGAAGAAGGAAGAGCTCGAGGAAGAGGCCAAGAGGCGCGCTGCGAAGAAGGCGGCGGAGATGGCCATCGACACGGGCAAAGCCGCCGCGAAGGCCGCCGTGAAGAACGCGGGCCGCACCCTCGACTACGCCGGCAAGAAGCTCGAGGAGGCGATCTTCGGCAGCGCTTCGAGCGACGACGACGCTGCGCCGTCTTCTTCCGCGCCCGCGCCGGCGCGTCCCGATCCCTTCGCGAAGCTCAAGGCCGACGAAGCTGCGAAGAAGGAGCGCGACAAGGAAGAGAAGGTCGCCGCGAAGTCGCGCGAGCAGGCGCGCGCCAAGACCGAGCGCGAGGTCGACGACGAGCTCGCCGCACTGAAGAAGAAGATCCGCGGCCAGTAGCTCGGCGAGCCTCTCTCATCTCCGGGTTCCGAATGGCCCTCGTTCAGAGCGAGCGCACGCTCCTCAGCGATACGGCAGATCGGTTCGCCGCTCCCCGCGGGTGTCGAGCACCCACGCGAAGAACGTCTCGATCGCGGAGAGCAGCGCCCGCGGATCGGCCGCCCACTCCGGACGATCGAGCGTCGCTCCGTTGCCCTGCGCGAGCACGTGCGCCGAGGGAAAGAGCGCACGCACCGCTCGCACGCGCTCGGACGGCGTCGCGCTCTCGAGCTCCGCCCACGCCGCCTTCGGCAGCGGCGCGTTCCGGAGATCGACGTCGACGTGAATGGTCGGGCCGTCCTTCGTCCAGCGCGTGCGCAGCGAAGCGCCGATGGTTCGTTCCTCGCCCGCGAGCACGCGCGTGCGGAAGACGAGACCGTGCAGCGAAGGTCCCGTCGGAACGAGGAAGGCGTTCTGCTCCGCCGCCGTCGCCTGCCACGCCGGTCGTGCCGCGGAGAGCGCCGCCGGAAACGGCAACGCCGCGATCGCATCGCCGATGGTCTTCGCCTTGGCATGCGCGGCGCGCGCGATGTCGACCATGCGCGGAAGCTCGTCGTTGGGGATCGGGATGTGGACCCCGAGATGGTGATCGGAGAAACGGATGTCGTTGGCGACCGTCGCGTCGCCGAGCAAGCTTCGCACGAAGTTGCTCACCGCGGCATCGTCCACCGCGGGACGTGCACCGGAAGGCGCGCAGCGCAGCAAATAGCGATCGCCGAGCGGCCCCGCGAGCAGCGGCGAGGTACGAAATCCCTCGAGCGCGCCGAGCGGACGAAACGCGATGCCGAGCTCCACGTCGGGAAAGACGAGGTCGACGTCGATGCCGAGGCTACCGGCGCGCGGGGCATCGCTGATCCGCACGCCCACGCCGGCAACGTCGCCGGAGACGAGCATCGGCGCGCGTGCCTCGCGGAGGCCGGTGCTCTCCGCCATGGCGGCGCCGATCCGCCGGAGCCGCTCGGCGCCCACGATGCTGGTGCTGGTCTCGCCCACGATCGTCGAGCCCGCCGGGAGGACGTCGAGGAGCAGATCGAACGAAGGATCCGTGGCCCAAGTGATGTCCGCGCTCACGGTGAGGACGACGTCGTGATCGATGAACGAGCTCGCGAACGACGGCGGGAAGTGCTGGTTCGCCGGGAACGTGAACGGCACCGCCTCGCCGCCACGCAGCTTGTCGGCTGGGATGCGGATCATGCTCCCGCCACCGCGCCGGCGATCGCCGCGCCCCATCGCGATGCGCGCCGAGCCTCCGAGCAGCAGCTCGATCGCATCGAAACGCGCGCCATGACCGCTGCGCAGCGCGACCTGTCCGACGAGCGGCTCGTCGTGCACGATGACGGCGGAGGCGAGCATCACCTCGAGCACGATCTCGTCATGGAACCCGCCCGGCGATCGGGTGGTCAGCGCGGCGCGCGTGCCGCTCCTCGGCAGCACCCCGACGATCGGCACGATCTTGGAGACGCGGTCGACGGCCCAGTCCACGTCGAGCCGCATCGTGATGAGGTGCTCGATGCCGCAGTCGTTGCCGGCGTAGTTCGGGGGCAGCCAGGTCGGGACGTCGATGCTGAACGGAAACTCGTGGCGCCCGGCCGGGAGCGCCTTGGCCGCGAGATCGACATGGAGCGGCGCGTCGAACATGGTGCGCCGGTCGACCTGCCGGCTCTTGCCGCTGCCATAGCCGGCCCACGCGACGCTCCGGAAGACGAGGTCGACGTGCTCGGCCCGAGGGATGGGCTCCGGCGCCTCGACAACGAGCGTGCCATGCACCTTCGTGCCGGGCATCAAGACGCCGCCGGGCAGGAGCACCTGGAACGAGCAATCCGGGAAGAGCGCCATGGGATCATCATCGTAGGTCCGTCACCCACCTCGAGTGGAGGACGTTTCGGGGAAAACTTTCGTGCTCCGCTCGCGTACGAGGATTGGAATGATCATCGTGTCTGGGCCGTCGAAGCAAGCGCACCCGCCTGGCTAGCCACGAGCTCAGGGCCGCAGTAGTTTCGATACAGACGAGATCGACGAGATCGAGGAGATCACCATGACCGCGACCGCACGCCAGAAGATCGAAGGGCTCACGAACAGCTGGTACGGCTTCGCCGTCTTCGGCGCGCTGCTCTCGCTGTGGCATGGAGGCATCGGCTTCTTCTCGCTGATCGGAACGGCCTTCTCGTTCTGCTTCACGATTTTCCTGACGTGGTTCATCGGCCGCCGCCTTCTCGCGAAGTCGACGCTCACGCGGCTCGTCCTGATCCTCTTCACGGGCGTGATCAGTGTCATGGACACGGTCGGCGTCGCCCAGATGGGCCTCACGTTCTTCCGGACGTTCTCGTTCTCGGCGCTCGCCTACGTCGGCGTGCTCGGCGTGCATCTCTACATGAACGCGCGCTCGTTCCGCGTCCTCACGGACAAGTCCGTGAAGATGTATTTCAGCTGAGCGACTCGCGGATCGCCTAGCCGCGTTTCGGCGCGGCTTCGATCGCGCACAGCACGGCGCGCGCCTTCGTGCGCGTCTCGTCGGCCTCGGCCTGGGGGTCGCTCGCCTCGACGATCCCCGCGCCGGCGGTGACCTCGAAGGTGTCGCCCTTCTCGACCATCGTCCGGATGGCGATCGCGAAGTCGAGGTCGGACGTCGTCGCGACGTAGCCGATCGCGCCGCCGTAGATCCCGCGCGGTCGTGACTCGAGCTCGCGGATGATCTGCATCGCGCGGACCTTCGGCGCGCCCGAGAGCGTCCCGGCAGGGAAGGCTGCGCGGACCACTTCGAGCGGCGGCGTTCCTTCGGGGACCTTGCCGCGCACCTCGCTGACGATGTGCATGACGTGCGAGTAGCGCTCGATCTCCATCTTCTTCACGAGGTCGACGGAGCCGATCTTCGCCACGCGCCCCACGTCGTTGCGTCCGAGGTCGATGAGCATGACGTGCTCGGCGCGCTCTTTGGGATCGGCGAGGAGCTCCTTCTCGAGCGCCAAGTCCTCCTCCGGCGTCTTCCCGCGACGTCGGGTGCCGGCGAGCGGACGCACCGTCATGGTGCCGTCCTCGAGGCGCACCATGGTCTCGGGGCTCGCGCCGGCAATGCGCGTGCGATGCGTCTCGCCGGGCGCCGCAGGCAGATCGAGGAAGTACATGTACGGCGACGGATTGAGTAGCCGCATCGCGCGATAGACGTCGAACGCATCGCGACCCGCGCGCGGCACCGAGAACGTGCGCGCGAGCACGATCTGGAACGCGTCGCCGGCAGCGATGTACTCCTGCGCCCGCTTCACGCGCGTCTTGTATGCGTCGTCGTCGAGATCGACCGCGACGTCGGTCGGGATGCGCGTGCGATCCGGCGGCTCGAGATCGGAGAGCTTGGGCGTACGCGCGAGATCATGGAGCGCGCGATCGATGGCGGACTCGTCGAGCGCAGCGATGGTCACCGTCTGCGCGAGCGCATCGAACACCACGATGGTCGCGCCGCCGAGGAAGCGCGCGAGCGGCAAGAAATGCTTGTCCCACGTGGCCTGATCGCCCGGTGGCACCTTCTCGATGAGATGGACGACGTCCCACGCGAGATACCCCACGTGCGCAGCGGCGAAGCGCGCAGCCTGGTTTCCGCGGCGCGCCTCTTCGCCTTCCTTGCCGCCGAGCGGACGGAAGAGCGGCTCGATCGCGCGCAGCGCATCCTGCGCGTCGGCGAGCGAGAGTGAAGTCGCAGCGCCGCTGCCGGGCAGCTTCACCTCCGGCGGCAGCGAATCGGCGCGCGCGCCGGAGCCGGGTCGCAGCTTCCAGCCCGTGCGATCGAGGATAGCCTCGTACCAGGGCCGATAGCCGAGGATCGAGAAGCGTCCCCAGCGCTCACCTCCGACGACGCTCTCGAGCAGAAACGAAGCGCCTTCCGGATCCGCCTCGCGCAGCGCCGCATAGGCACGTACCGGCGTGAGCCCGTCCGCGACGAGCGTGCGCGTCGCGATCAAGCGTGCGCCTTCGTGAGCAGCATCGCGCGCGCCCGCGTCGGGTCGACGGGAATGCGGCCGATGCTGCGCGCGTAGGTAGCGGCGCGCGCGACGAGCGGTGCGCTGCCTTCGGAGAGCACGCCCTTCGAGAGATAGATGTTGTCCTCGAGCCCGAGGCGCGCGTGGCCGCCGAGGCGCATCGCGAATTCCGTCATCGGCTGCTGGTAGCGTCCCACCGCGGCCACCGCCCACGAAGCATCGCTGGGGATGAGCGAGGCCATGTAGCGGATGGTCCGCTCGCTCGCGCTGATCCCGCCGGGTACGCCGAGAACGAACTGGAAGTGGAGCGGGCGCTGCACGATGCCCTTCTCGGCGAGGGCGAGCGCCTCCTCGACGTGACCGACCTCGTAGCACTCGAGCTCGGCGACGGCGCCCGACGCATTGAGGCGAGCAGCGATGTCCTTGATCTGCGGTCGCGTGTTGATGAACACGTCGTCACCGAAGTTCAACGAGCCGCAGTTGAGCGTCGCCATCTCCGGCTTGCACGCGAGCGGTCCGACGCGCTCCTCGATCGACATGCCGACGGCGCCGCCCGTCGTTACTTGTATGATGCAATCAGTCTTGGCGCGAATGCGCTCGATGGCCTCACCGAAGCGGTCCTTCGACTGCGTGTTGCTGCCGTCGTCGTTGCGGACGTGGAGGTGGATGACGGCGGCGCCGGCCTCGCGGCAGCGCGCAGCCTCGTCGGCGATCTCCTGCGGCGTGATCGGGAGATGCGGTGTCTGCTCGCGGGTGAGCTCGGCGCCGACGATGGCCGCGGTGAGGATCACCTCGGGGGCGTGCTTCTCGAGCGTCGGCAGCGTGCGCGGTCCGCCGCCTTCGGACGTCGGGACGATCGGCCCCGGCACATCGGGCTCGCCGATCGGCAGCGC
>JAXDMI010000589.1:0-9523 GCA_034666145.1 Myxococcales bacterium
TCCAGACGAGGACGCTGCCGCGCTTCATCACGGCGGCGATGGTCTCGTGCGGCTCGCCGAAGTCGGGCGAGCGATCGGCGTTGTGCGTTCGGGGAACGAGCCGCGTCGCGCCGTTCTCCTCGGTGAAGTCGGTGAGCGCCCACATCGTGTTGCAGACGAGAGGCACGTGCGGCTTCGGCAGCGGGATGAGCTGGTCGTCGGCGTGGATCGGCTGCGCCTCTTCGCCAGGCAGGATCGTGATCGAGGAGAGCGACGACACGAGGCATCCGCGATCGAGCACGGTCTCGACGATCGGGAGGATGGCCTCGTGCACCGGCACTGCCTCGAACACCTTGCCGCGCGCGAGCAGGTTGTAGATGCGCAGCGTCTTCAGGCCCTCGAAGATGTTCGCGGCCGGCGTGACGGCGAGCTCGCCGTGGAGCGCGTCGACGGCAAGGACGAGCGCATCGACGATGTCGGGAGCGATGGCGTCCTCGACGATGGTGAAGCCATCGCGCTCGATGTTCGCGGCATGCTCTGCGGCGGTCGTCATCGCGTCACCGTTCCTCTTCGACGTTCACTTCACGGCGTCATTTACGAGGACGCGGCGGTCCCGGCGCAGGAGGTGGAATCGACTCCACGAGCTCTGCGATCTCCGAGATGTCGACGATGCTCCGTCGTCCGCCCGCTCTGTTCATCGCGGCGGGCATCGCGGGAATGGTCGGCGGAACCTTGGGCAGCGGCGGCGGACCGACCGGAGGCCGTTTGCTCGGTCGCGCATTCGCCGCAGGGGGAGCAGCAGACGCGGGAGCCGCGGCGGTCGGCGCGGCCTTCGCTGCGTTGCGCGCCCCCGCGACCTCCGCCTCGAGCCGGAGGATGCGCGCTTCGAGCGAGTCGATCTGCTCGCGCATGGCAGCAGCGTCGGCCATGAGCCGAACGATCTGCGGGTTGTGCTCACCCGTCCGACGACTACGCGGGTCCGCCATTCGCGAATCCTCCTTCGATGAGACAGCTGCGGGCGAGGCAGGATCGCACAACCGGCGGTTCGTCACGGCCTCAAATTCGTCACGGCCTCACGCCGTCGTGCCCCGCGGTCACGAAGCCGAGGTCATCACCGCGGCGGCGGCGGCGGCGGGAGCTCACCGACACACACGCCCACCTCGAGGAGCACGTAGAGCAGGGCCTTCTCCTGCGCGAGCAGCGTCGACGTGCTGTTGCCCTCCGCGTGGTACGTGCTGAAGAGGACGCGCCCGCACTTCTGCTCGAAGCTCACCGTCGCGGGTAGCTGCGTGCCTGTGCCGATGTCGGACGTCATCCACACCTTCGGCGTGATGGTCTTCGGCTTGCCGTCGGGATCGACGCCCGGCTGCGCATGCACCGACTCGATGCGGGACCACGCGGCCTTGAGCTGGATGTTGCCGTCGCCGATGGCGGTCATCCAGTCGCCGAGGCCCTTGTCCTGCGCGGTGCCCTGCGTGTCCTCGGCGCCACCACGGCATGCCGTACCGATGCCCTGCGAGGTGTTCGTGAGCGGCTGCATCGTGTCGTCGTAGAACGTGATGAAGCCCGGCCACGTCTGGCGCACCGCCTCGTACGCGAAGTCGGTCACGTAGAGCTTGCCGCCGCTCTCGACGTAGTTCTTGAACGCGGTCTTCTGCGGCGCGGTCGGTGCGCCGCACAGGAAGCCCGAGCCGACGCTCGGGTCCTTCTGCGAGTAGCCCATCGCCGCGCACGGCAAGAGCACGATGTGATTCGCGCTCATCTCGGCGGTGTCGTTCATCAGCGCGTTGCCGGCCTTGCCCGTCTTGATGCCGGGACCGTCGCCGCCGGGCAGGCCCACGGGCGCATCGCCGTAGCGATAGAACTCCGCGATGCCGAGCTTCTGCATCGAGTAGTCGATCTTGTCGTAGCCGCCGACCACCATCGCGATCTTCGGGATGGTGTCGCCCATCGCCGCGTCGGTCTTCCCGGGCAGACGCGTGAGGTTGCCGGCGACGGGCTGATCGCCCTTCACCACGTCGACCTCGCGGATGCGGCGGAACTGGCCCTTTTGCACGACGAGGAGCTGCTTGCCGGTCTGGTACGCGGCGAGATCGAACGTGCCGTCGCTCTTCGAGTACGCATACGGCTCGAACGCCGTGAGGTGCACGCACGTATCGCAGAACGCGTTGCCCGGGATCGGGTCGGGCATGCGCGTCGTGAGGTAGACCATCGCCGCCGAGACCGGCACGGTGCCCTCGGGCGCGAAGACGCGGCCTTGGAGATGACCAATCACCGGCGGCGTTCCACCCTCGGCGGTGCCGGCCTCGAGCTTCCCGAACGGATCGCCGTTGCCGGTGGGACCGCCGCTCGTGCCGCCAGCATCGGGATCGGTCCCGAACGGGCTGCGCTTGTCACTGCCGCACGACGCCAAGATGCACGTGCCGGATGCGACCACGACGGCGAGCCCGAATTGCCAGGACTTCATGTGCATTCTCCGATCGAACAGGGACAGATACGTAGTTTACCGACGACGACGCAGCGATTGGCGATTAGCGACTTGCGATTAGTGCGGCGGAATCGCGGCAATCTCACCGAGATTGAGGCCGCCCGGGTACATGTACGTCGTGTAATCGCCATATCCGATCACCTGGATGCCAATCGGCTTGTCCGCGACGAGAGAGTGGATGCCGTCCTTGCTCGAATCGAGGAGCAGCCGTCCGACGAACCAATCGGTGCCGGCGATCGGCGTCAGCTTCGCGGAGACCGTGGCGCCGTCGAGATCGAGCTTCGTGCCGGAGGGCGCGATCACGTCGACGTAGCTGGTCTTGTAGTCGGTGGGCGCGAGGAACACGTACTTGAGCCGGTACTGCTCGGCCGCCACCGAGAAGCTCTGCGAAGGATCGCCCTGCGAGCTCGACGCGCCGCTGCCGGTGGACGGGTCGGCTTCCGAGGCGCCGACCATGAACATGCCGACGCCGAACTCGTGCGAACCGGAGACCTCGAAGTCGTCGTGCACCTCGTTGCCGCAATCGACGACCTCACCGGCGCTGATCGTGCTCGGGCAACCGCTCGGCGCGGACGGCTTGTACGTGAGCGTCGTGCCGTCGACGTTGCCGTACAGGCGAACGACGTGCGCGACCTTGTTCTGCCTCGGGCCGGTCGGCGTGGTCACGACGTAGTGCTTGCCGAGCGTCTGCGCGGGGAACACCGTCTCTTCGACGTGGTCGCATGCGACGACGTCGAGCGGGAAATCGATGCAAGGTACACCGGTGATCACCTGCACGGGCTTGTCGGCCGAGAGCAGCGAGCCGCTGAAGTCGTAGTCACGGCCGCTGCCGCCCACCACCTCTGCGACGTCGCCCGCGTTGAGCGTGAACGTCAGCGTCCCGCCGCCGGGCGCTGCGGAGATGCCGCCGCCCGCGACGACCATGCCCTTCGCTCCGAGCTTCACGGTCACGTTCGTGCCGTCGCTCGTGCCGGTCACGACGAAGTACGGCGGACCACCCGGTTGAGGCGGCTGCGAGGTGTCGAACTGCGACGTGCCGTCGATATAGGGATGGCGCGACATGCCGTACGAGCCCATGAGCCGGTAGCTGCCGGTCATCGCCGTGCTCGGCAGGAGCAGCGATGCGTCGTTCGAGTACGAGTAACAATCGGGTGCGGTGAAATCGAGCTTCACGCACTTCGACCAGTCCTTGCTGGGATCGCCGCCCGCCGCGCGGAACTCGAGCGGGCTGAACTGATAGACGACGACGGGGCTATCACTGACGAGGTGATACGCGCCGCCCTTCGAGAGCACCGATGCGCCCATCGGGATCAGGTTCGGGCCCTTGAGCTCCGCGACCCACGGCAGGATGATCTTGTTGAGCGAGCCGGGCGCGACCGCGACTTGCTTCGACACGCCGTTGGGCCCTGTCACCGAGACGTGCGCGTCGTGCGTGCCGACGTTGGCGACGGCCACCGCGAAGTCGAACACGTCGGACACGAGGTTGCCCGTCACCGTCGGCCAGTAATCGCAGCCGACGTACGTCCTCGCTTGCTGCGCTTCCTCGCACGTCGTGGGATCGGAGATCGGCGCGTGACCCATGCCGGCGTCGCCCGCTTCGAAGGTTCCGCCGTCGTCGAACGTGCCGTTCACGTTCTGCGTAGGGTCGGGTTCGAAGCCGCTGCGCGGCTTGCTGCTGCCGCATGCGACGACGAGCGCGATGCCCGCGGTCGCGGTGATCAAGCTGCTGACGAATCGATCCATCGGACGCTCCCCTCGAAGACTGCGGCTCCCATACCGCTGCAACGAGCCCGTGAGGAGTGATCGAACGGATCGTGATCGACTCGATCGCAGTCGAGCCGTCGCGTTCTTACTTCGTCTTACGCGCCCGGCGCTCGCCTTGACGGAGTCACCGCGCGCGTCGCGCTGATCGCGCGAATCTGCCTATTTTACCGGGACGGCGGAGATCGCCGAGAGGTTCAGGCCGCCCGGATACTGGTAGCTCGTGTTGTCGCCGTAGCCGATGACCTGGATGCCGATGGGATCGGTCGACTGGAGGGAGTGCACGCCGTCCTTGCCGGCGCCGAGCGACACGTGCCCGCCGATGAATCCGGTGCCGCTGATCGGGTTGAGCTGCGAGCCAACGCTCTGCCCATCGAGCGTGATCGTCGCGTTGGGCGGAGCGATGATGTCGACGAAGCTGGTCTTGTAATCGTTGGGCGCGAGGAAGACGTAGCTGGTCCGGTACTGCTCGACGGTGACGGCGAAACTCTGCGAGGGGTCGCCCTGCGGCTGCGGCGCGGACATGTCCGGATCGACCAGCGAGCCCGCGAGCAAGAACGTCGCGACGCCGAACTCCTTGTCGGCGCTGACCTCGAAGTCGGCCGAGACCACGCCGCAATCCGCGACCTGTCCGGCGTTGAGGAACGCGGGGCATGTCGACGGCTGCGAGGGCTTGTACGTCAGCGTCGTGCCGTCGACGTTGCCGAAGAAGCGAACGATCTGACCGACGTCGTTGTTCTTGGGACCGGCGGGTCGCATCACGACGTAGTGCTTGCCGAGCGTCTCGGCGGGGAACACCGTCTCCTCGACGTGATCGCAGGCCGGCGCGCCGCTCGGCAGGTTGATGCACGAGATGCCGGTGATGACCTGCACCGGGTGATCGGCGGTGAGAAGCGAGCCGCTGAAGTCCCCGTCGGAGCCGTTCGTGCCGATCACCTCGGCGACGTCGCCGGCGTCGAGGTTGAAGGTGAGCGTGCCGTTCGCGGGCGTCGTCGTGATACCGGAGCCACCGACCACGGCGCCCGTCGAGCTGAGCTTCACGGTGACCTTCGTCCCGTTGGCGGTGCCGGTGACCACGAAATACGACGGCGAGATGGCCTGTCCCGGGAATCCGGGCGCGACGCTCTCCGACCAGCCCGTGATGCCCATGATGCGGTAGTTGCCGGTCATCGCCGTGCTCGGGAGCAGGAGCGACGCGTCGTTCGAGTACGAGTAGCAGGCGGGGCCGCTCCCCAGCGGGACGCACGAGGTCCAGTCCTTGCCCGTGTCGCCGCCCTTGGCCTCGAACTCCAGCGGGCTGAACTGATACACGACGACGGGCTTGTCGCTGACCAGGTGGTACGCGCTCTTCGTCGCGAGGACGGAGCTCTTCAGGGCATTGTCCGCCGTGCCCCCCATGCCCACCGACTTCAACGCGCGGACCCACGGCAAGTAGACCTTGCTGATCGATCCGCCCGGCACGGTGACCTGCTTGTTCACGCCGCCGGGCCCCGTGACGGTGACGTTCGCCGAGTCGCTGCCGCCGTTCGCGACGGCCACCGCGAAGTCGAAGATGTCCGCGACGACGTTGTCGGTGACGGTCGGCCAGTAATCGCAGCCGACGTACGTCTTGAACGTCGCTGCCTCGTCGCAGCTGACGGGATCGCGGCCGCCGATGCCGGTCATGATGCCACCTTCGCCGAGGCCGCCGCCGCCTTCGCCGAAGGCTCCGCTCGAATCCACGGCGGCGTCGTCGCCGAAGCTGCTACGGGCGGCGCTGCTTCCGCACGCGACGCTGAGAGCGATGGGAACGACGACGAACGAAGCGATTTGGAGGAGCGCAACGGGACCGAGCGGGCGACGGGAAGACATGGGTGACCTCGGGGTTCCCGGCCCCCTTAGCACTGCTAGAGCTTTGGGACGAGCAGCCGGAGCGCACGCGCCGCCACGTCGATGCGTACCTTGGGATTCGCGGGCCACTCCTCGCCGTCGACCTGCGCGGCGAGGGGGGCGCCGCCCTCGGGGTCGTAGATCTCGAGGTCCATCGACGACGCCCGGAGGGTCTTCGAGTGCTCGAGGCCGATTTCCTCGAGCATCTTCGCGTCGAGCGGCACGGCCGCGAGATCGATGAGCGCCTTCGAGGCCCAGTCGCGCTTTCCGACGAAGGGAACGAGCTCGAAGACACCGTCGTCGTGACGGGATGATTCGTCGAAGACCCAGGCGCCTGCATAGACCCGGGTATTCTTCACGATGAGGTCGGTGAGCCCCTCCAGCTCGATGCGCTGGCCGTCGAGCGTGGCCACGACGCGCAGCTTGTCGTCGATGACGTACGACTCGAGGAACGTCTTCACGAAGGCGCCCGCGTACACGGCGTGATCGCGATAGAGCTCCTTCAGCGGTCCGAGCGTCTCGACGAGCGCGCGGTCCTTGTTGCGCTGCGCGAGGACCCGCGCGGAGAGGCCCCAGCCCGCGGAGTCGAAGAAGTAGTCGGGCTCGGCGGTCGCGCCTCCCGAGCGATAGATGCCGACGTCGAGCCGCGTCTCGTTCGCCGCGCGGATCACGTCGACGTTGCGCTCGAGCGACTCGGGCAGCGCCTCGAGGCCGAAGCTCTTCCCCTGATCGTTGGCGGTGCCCGTCGGCAGCATGCCCATCGCGATCTCTTCGCGCCTTCTGCTCGTGTAGAGGCCGGCAGCCACCTCGCGAAACGTTCCGTCGCCGCCCATCGCGATGACGACGCGATGCGTGCCGCCGTCGAGCGCCTCGCGGACCGCGGCGATGGTCTTTCCGGCGGGAAGCGTGGGCAGGAGATCGGCCGGAATGCCCGCGGCCTTCATCAGCTCGAGGGCGCTCTCGATGCGCTCCTTGTTCTTGCCGCTCTGGGCGGTGGGATTGCCCACGAGCAGATGAGTCGCCATCGCGGAAGCATACCGCCTCGGGCGCGCACGTCGGGTAGCCTCGACGCTGATCTCCGTGAGCCTGCTTCGCGATGCGTTCCGGATCTTCTCCGGTAAGGGTGCGCGCTTCCTCGGCGCGGCGGTGGCGTTCTACGCGCTGATGTCGGCGGCGCCGCTCTTCGTGGTGATCCTCTACCTGGTCGGCGCGATCTTCGGTCGACCGCGCGCAGAAGGCGCACTGTGGGGCGGGCTCGCGACGTGGATCGCACCCGAGGGCCTCGAAGCGATCCGCGGAATGACCGAGCGCCTCGAGCGCACCGAGCACTCCGGGAGCGTGCTCGGGGTGGTGCTCGTGATCTACGGCAGCACCCGCCTCTTCCGCGCGCTGCGACGCGCGCTCAATCAGCTGTGGGGGATCGATCTCGAGGCCATCGAGCGCGCGCGCCCCAAGGTGATGCGCTACGGGCTGCGCTACGGCGGCGCGCTGCTCTTGACGTTGTTCGTCGCGTTGCTCGTGGCGCTGCTGCTCGTCGCGAAGGCGGGCTTCGCAGTGCTCGCGACGTGGAGCGTGCGCGCGCCGCCGGGCGCGCTATGGGCGCTCGACGTCGTGACCTCGGTGGCGCTCGCGTTCGTGCTGTTCGCGGCGCTGTTCCGCTTCCTCCCCGAGGCGACGGTGACCTGGCGCGACGCCGCCACGAGCGCGCTCGTGAGCACCATCATGTTCGCGATCGGCTCCGGTCTCGTGACGCTCTACGTGCGTCACAAGCACATGGCTGATCTCTACGAAGGCGCGAGCGCCGTGGTGCTCGCCGTCGTGTGGGTCTACTACTCGGCGCAGGTGTTCTTCCTCGGCGCGAGCGTCGGCGCAGCGCTGCGCCAGCGCTCGTCGTCAGCGGCGGCGACCTCGGTCCGCTGACGTGTCGGCCGCGCCGACCTTCGGCGTGCTGTCGTCGACGCCGGTCTTGAGGCGGACCCCGCTCGGTGACTTGCGCAGGCCCTCCGCGAGCGCGTCGCGCAGCACGTCGATCGACGTCGGCTTCACGAGGTGCGCGTCGAAGCCCGCTTCGAGCGTGCGCGCGACGTCCTCGCTCGCATCGAAGCCGGAGAGAACGAGCGCGACGCGCGGGCGGCGGTCACCGAGGTCACGCAGCAGCTCCGAAGCGGTGCCGTCACCGAGGCTGAAGTCGGCGACGAGCGCATCGATCTCGTGGTCCTTCAAGATCGCTCGGCCTTCCGCACACGACGTTGCCGTGATGACGGTGTAGCCCGCCGAGTCGAGCAGCGCTTCGAGCATGAGGAGATGATCGCAATCGTCATCGACCACGAGGACGAGCGCTCCTGCACGCGACTGCACCATGATGATGGAATAGATCGGCGCGCGCGGCTCAGCCAGCGGATCGTCCGTGGCATTTTCGGACGTACGGGTGCCCGTCCCCCTGTCCTTCCCCAGTCCTTCCCCCCGTCCTTCCCGCCTGGCCTTGCCCCTTGCCACCCGGCGACGGCGAAGCGATCCTCCGGCGCACTCCACCTCGTCCGGGGTGTGGCAGAGAGCGAACGAGGAGAACCGATGATTGCCGCGATCGACGTCCACGTGACCGAAGGAGGCCGCATCATCGGCGGCGAAGTGACGCTCGACGCTCGCACGGTCGCTCGCTGCACCTTGTGCGGCCGCGACGTGGAGTCCGCCGCGTCGCTCACCGGTGGTCAGTTCGCATGTGCGCCGTGCCTTCGCGAACGACTCGACGCGCTCAGCGTGGCCCGCTTTCGCCTCAAGGAGTCCGGCTCGGGAACGCCCTGGGGCAAAGTCACGGGCTGACGGCGCGCGCCGTCGACGTCAGAGAGCTGCCGGCGTTCCCGACTCCGGCACGTGCCGATCGAGGAACGCGAACGTGTCGCGCCAACACTTCCGCGCACTCGCTCGCATCACCAGCGCGTGGAATGCGTGGAGCTCGCCCGGGTAATACTCGTCCTCCGCCTCCACACCGAGGTTGCGGAGCGCGATCGCCATGCGCCTCGTATCGGGCAACAGCGGGTCACGCGTCCCCACCGGCAAGAAGAACGGCGGGATGGGGCGCGACGGCGTCTCGCCTCGCTCGAAGACCAGAAGGGGATCGGCGAGGTCGCGTGAGCACGTCGCCGCATCCGCGCCGAGATACGCCGACTCGACCTCGGCGAGACGGTCGGCGATGAACGACGACATCCCGGGCTTCCGGCGTCGGAGGCGCGCCATGTCGCTCACCTGCAGAACGCCGCAGGCGGGCACCACCGCCTTCGGTACGACGCCGGTCGCATACGCCGCGCGCGCGAACGGCTCGTCGCGCTCGTACGCGAGCGTCACGGCGAGGCTCGACACGAGGTTCGCTCCCGCCGACTCGCCTGCGAGCACGATGCGCGTGGTGTCGCCGCCATAGCGAGCCGCGTT
>JAXDMI010000590.1:0-19800 GCA_034666145.1 Myxococcales bacterium
CGCCGGGAATGTCCGCGCGGCGCCCGCTGTTTTCGACTCCCGCCCTGGGCTCCCCTCGGCGGTCGGTACCGACTCATGCGACTCTCCGCCCGCACACTGCGACGCGCGATCACCATGGCCATCGTCACGATGGCCATGCTTGCGGGCATCGCATCGATGTCGCTGGTGGGGCTGACGACCATCCTCCATCGCGCCAGCGTTCGTTCGACGGAGGCCGTCGAGAGCGTTCGACTCACCGAGGAAGTCCAGCGTGACATCCTTCTCCACGATCGCGTGCGCGATCCGGTGACGCGGGCGCACATCGCGAGCGGGCTTCGCGAGCGACTCGCACAGGCGCGCGCCCGCGTCAGGTCGCCCGAGCAGCGCCAGGCCCTGGACGGCGCAGCGCTGGCCGTCGCCGAATACTTCGCGGCCGACGAAGCGCAGGGGCACAGTCGCGACGAGATCGCCGCGAAGCACGCCGCCGCGTTCGCCGCGCTCGAGGCGCTGGGCGCCATGGACCTCGACGACGCGCGCCGCGCCTATGCCAACGTCGAACGCTATGACCGGCTCGCCGACGTCATCGGCATCGTCGTGAGCGTGGCGGTGGTCGTCGCCGCAGGCCTCGTCGTGTGGTGGCTCAACATGCGCGCCCTCAGACCGCTCTCGGGCCTCCAGCATGCGATGCGCAGCTTCGGTCACGGCAACGTCGAAGAGCGCGCCGAAGAGGACGGCCCCTCCGAGCTCGCCGAGATGGCGCGCTGCTTCAACGAGATGGCGACGTCGATCGCGCGCCGGCGGCGGGAGCGACAGACCTTCATCGCCGGGGTCGCGCACGATCTGCGAAATCCGCTCTCGGTCCTCCGCATGTCGGCCGATCTCGCGCAGCCGGAAGGTCAGCCGCTCGACCTCACGAAGGTGAGCAAGGTCTTCGACGCGGTCCGCCGCCAGGTGGGTCGTCTCGAGCGCATGGTCGGCGACCTGCTCGACATGGCGAGCGTGGAGGCCGGCAATTTGAGGCTCCACGTCGACGCATGCGACCTGCGGATCATCGTGCTCGAGATGGCGGAGCACTACCGTCACTCCGTCACGAAGCACGTGATCGACGTCGACCTGCCCGACGAGGAGGTGCGCATCGACTGCGATGCCATGCGCATCGAGCAGGTGGTCTCCAACCTGGTGAGCAACGCCATCAAGTACTCGCCGAAGGGCGGTCGTGTCGCCCTCTCCCTGGTCCCCGGCGACGACGAGGTCACGATCATGGTGCGCGACGAGGGCATCGGCATGTCCGAGGAGGATGCCGTGAAGGCGTTCGAGCCGTTCCGGCGCAGCGCGCCGCTCCGCGATCAGGTGGCGGGCTCGGGCCTCGGCCTGTTCGTCGTGCGGCGGCTCGTCGAGGCGCACGGCGGCCGCGTCGAGGTCAACACCGCGCCGGGCGCAGGCTCCACGTTCGTCGTCCGCTTGCCGCGGTCCGGCACCCCGCTTTGATTTTATATCGTGCCACGATATAGTTCGCCCTTCGATGGCCGCAAGCATCCGTCCCGGCGAATACGAAGCACTCTCCGAGATTCGCTACCGCATCCGGCGCTTCCTCGTCTTCAGCGAGGCCAGCGCGCGTGACGTAGGCGTCGAGCCGCAGCAGCACCAGCTCCTCCTCGCCATTCGCGGCATGCCGGCGCACGAGGCGCCGACCATCGGGCGCATCGCGGAACGCCTACAAATCCAGCACAACAGCGCCGTCGAGCTCGTGAATCGGTCCTGCGAGAAGGGCCTGGTCGAGAAGCACGCCAACGAGGGCGATCGTCGCGAGGTGCGGCTGCAGATCACCGCGCGTGGCAAGCGCGTGCTCGAGAAGCTCACCGTCGCCCACCGGACCGAGCTGCGAAAGGCTGCGCCGGCCCTCGTCGATGCCCTGATGGCGCTCGTCTCCGAGGAGAAGAAGCCGAAGAAAAAGAAGCCGAAGAAGAAGAAGGAAGAGAAGAAGGTCCAGGCTCCGTGAATCAGAAAGACCCCGCGACACCATCGATCGAAGACCTCGGTGACTTCACCACCACGAAGCGCGTCATCGCCATCACCTTCCTCGCCGCGGCCATCGGCGTGCTCAGCGCGTTCGTCGCGCTGCTGCTCCTGCGGATGATCGCGCTCTTCACGAACATCTTCTTCTTCCAGCGCGTCAGCACGGAGAACGTCTCTCCCGCCACGAGTCACCTCGGGCTCCTCGTCGTGCTCGTTCCCGTGGTCGGTGCGCTCCTCATCGGCCTCTTGGCCCGCTACGGCTCGGAGAAGATCCGCGGCCACGGCATCCCCGAGGCCATCGAGGCCATCTTGCTGCGCGGCAGCCGCGTCGAGCCACGCCTCGCGCTCCTCAAGCCCATCGCGTCCGCGATCTCCATCGGCTCCGGCGGCCCGTTCGGCGCCGAGGGACCGATCATCATGACCGGCGGCGCGTTCGGCTCGCTCGTCGCGCAGCTCTTCTCGCTGACGAGCGCGGAGCGGAAGACGTTGCTCGTCGCGGGAGCGGCCGCCGGCATGTCGGCGACGTTCGACGCTCCGCTCGCCGCCACGCTCCTCGCCGTGGAGCTCCTGCTCTTCGAGTGGAAGCCGCGGAGCTTCGTGCCGGTCGCCATCGCATCCGCGGCAGCGGCGTGCGTGCGCCCGCACCTTCTCGGTCACGGTCCGCTGTTCCCGGTCACCGCGCACACCCCCGAGATGTCGTGGACCGTCGTGCTCGGCTGCGTCGCCTGCGGCATCGCCGCCGGCGCCATGTCGGGCCTCCTCACCAAGGGCGTCTACTTCTTCGAGGACGCGTTCCTCAAGCTCCCCATCCACTGGATGTGGTGGCCCGCCATCGGCGGTCTCGCCATCGGCATCGGCGGCGTGATCGAGCCGCGCGCGCTCGGTGTCGGCTACGACGTCATCGAGCAGCTCCTCGCGGGCGAGCTGATCGGACGCGTGCTCCTCGTGCTCATGATCGTGAAGGCGACGATCTGGATGATCTCGCTCGGCTCCGGCACCTCCGGCGGCGTGCTCGCTCCACTCCTCATCATGGGCGCATCGCTGGGCGGTCTCGAGGCGCTGGTCCTACCTCACGTGGGGCCGGGCTTCTGGGCGCTCGTGAGCATGGCCGCGATCCTCGGAGGCACGATGCGCTCGCCGCTCACCGGCATCGTGTTCGCGCTGGAGCTCACGCACGACTGGGGCATCACGTTGCCGCTGCTCGTGGCGGTGCCCGTCGCGCATGCCTTCACGGTGCTGGTCCTCAAGCGATCGATCCTCACCGAGAAGGTGAGCCGGCGCGGCTTCCACTTGAGCCGCGAGTACGCCACCGATCCGCTGGAGATCCTCTTCGTGCGCGAGGTGATGAAGACCGACGTCGTCGTCCTTCCCGCGTCGACGACGCGCGCCGAGCTCCTCGCATCGCTCGACAGCGTCGAGAAGATCCGGCCGCTCTTCTACGTCGTCGACAGCGCGAAGAAGCTCGTGGGCGTGGTGACGCGCTCTTCGCTGGAATCGTGGATGATGGGCCGCGCCCCCGAGAGCTCGCGTGACGTGAGCGCTTCGCTGTCGGCGACGCTCGGCGAGGTGGCGAAGAAGGCGGTCGTCGCTCACGCCGACGAGCCGCTGCGCGCGGCGGTCACGCGCATGGCACAGACCGGGCGAACGTGGCTGCCGGTGGTCGCCCACGGGGACGAGCGCGAAATCGTCGGCGAGATCACGCTCGAGGTGACGTTGACGGCGCGGAACCGCCACCTCGAGGAAGAAGAGCGCCGCGCCATCATCCTGCCGCTCACCGCCATCATCCCGGCATGGCTCCGCAGGCGCACGCTCTCGAGACCGTCCATCTGAAGGCCGTCGGGGCCGTCACCTCTCGAAGCAGTAGATCCGGTTCATCGTGCCCGAGCAGTCCATCGGTTCGCCGTCGCCGTACCCGGTGCCGCTGGTCCGCGTCCAGCGCCCCGCCTCGGCGCTGATCGCCCCGCGCGCGCCCACCGCGCTCTCGCTCGACCACCCGTAGCAAGTGTCGCCGTCTCGAGCGCCCGAGGGGCTCGTTGCCGACCAAACGTCGCCTTGCTGTTGCTGGCCGCGCTCGTCGATCTCGATCGGCATCTCGAGCGGGCCGCCGCCGGTGAGCTGCGCGTAGTCGGACGCGATGCGCACGCCGTCGGGACGCACGTAAGCTCCCGTTCCATGGACCATGCTCGTCGACGGCGACCTCGTGTCGTCGCTCAGCCACGCGACGAACGTGCGACCCGTGACACGCGGGTTCGAGCTCAGCGCCGCGAGCCGGTTGCACAGGAGATCGGCGCCGAGCACTCCGTGGATTGTCCCGCCGGTCACGGCTTCGCTCGTCACGAAGACGACACGCTCGCAGCTGGCGGTGCCGTTGCACGCTGCCGGGGGTGGGCTCGGTGTCGCTGCGTCGCTGGCTTGCGCCTTCGCCGCGTCGGTCTTGGTCCCTCCGTCGCCCAACGGCAGCGTCGGATCGTCGGATCGACGAGAGTCCACGGGTGGGGCATCGCCGAGCGCTTCGCTGAACGGTGCGCACGCGAGGACGAGGGCACCGATCGCGACGGCCGCAGCTCCGGCCTGGAAAACACGGGTAAAATGAGTGTCGGAGACCATCGCAGACGACCTTCCCTGAGCGTTCATGAGCACCGAACGCTCGGCTCTCGAAGGTCCTCTCTCGCAGCGTGCGTGCCACGATCGAAAACGTGCATGTTGCACGTCGAGCAACAACTACCATCGCGGACCATCGCGTGAGAGAGCTCGCCCTCGTCTTCCTCAAGCTCGGTACGACTGCGTTCGGCGGTCCGGCTGCTCACATCGCCATGATGGAGGACGAGCTCGTTCGTCGCCGGGCGTGGCTCACGCGCGAAGAGCTGCTCGATCTGGTCAGCGCCGCCGCGCTCATCCCCGGACCGAGCTCCACGGAGGTCGCGATCTACATCGGCTATCGCCGCGGAGGCTGGCGCGGCCTCCTGCTCGGTGGGCTCTGCTTCATCATGCCGGCGGCGCTCATCGTGACGTCGATCGCCTGGGCGTACGTCCGCTTCGGACGCCTGCCCGCGGTGGGCGGCGTGCTCTACGGGATCAAGGCGATCATCATCGCCGTCGTCGCGCAGGCGCTCGTCGCATTCGGGCGCACCGCGATCAAGTCGAGGTGGCTGCTCGCGCTCGGTGTCGCGGCAGCGGCGGCGAACGTGCTCGGCGCGTCGCCGCTGGTGGTGCTGCTCTGCGCAGGCGTCGTCAGCGCTGCGGGACCGATCGTGCGACACGAGAAGAAGGAGAAGAACGACCCGTCGCTCCTGTGGCCCGGCGCGCTGGGCGTCACCAGCGGAGCAAGCATCGTGGCGACGGCGAGCGCGCCGGTGGGTCTGACGAAGCTGTTCCTCGTCTTCCTGAAGATCGGCGCCATCGTCTTCGGAAGCGGCTACGTGCTCCTCGCGTTCCTCCGCGCGGACCTCGTGGACAGAACGCATTGGCTCACCGAGTCGCAGCTCGTCGATGCCGTCGCGGTCGGTCAGCTCACACCGGGACCGGTCTTCACGACGGCGACGTTCGTCGGCTACGTCGTCGCCGGCATACCCGGCGCGATCGTCGCGACCGTCGGGATCTTCCTGCCTTCGTTCGTGCTCGTCGCGATCAGCGGGCGCTTGATCCCGCGCCTCCGTCGCTCGCGGATTGCCGGAGCGTTCCTCGACGGCGTCAACGTCGCCTCGCTCGCGCTGATGGGCGTCGTCGGCGTCCAGCTCGCGCGCGCGGCGATCGTCGATGTCCCGTCAGCGGGGCTCGCCGTCCTCTCCGGTGCTGCGCTCCTTCGGTGGCGGATCAACTCCGCGTGGCTCGTCCTCGCCGGTGGTGCCGTCGGAGCGCTCGTGCAGTGGCTGCGCTGATTTCACGCCGGCCTGCAGCCCCGCGGTCCCGAGCGCGAAGGCGAACGCAAATGCGACGTGTCCGAACGCGTCGAGGCTGTGCGTCAGCAGCCCCACCAGCTGCACGATCACGCCGAGCGCGATGCAAATGTAGACGGCATACGACCGGACGTGGTCAGGACGCCCGTCGACGTCGGGCTCTTTGGCGCTGATGCGATAGGGAGATTTCATGAGGCGCTCTCTTGGTAAGCGATCTCGCGCGCCGGCTCGTGACCGAGCGGTTAAGAGTTTTTAAAGTTCGCGCCGCGTCGCACGCGACGATCTTTATCGCGACGGACATTCCGGATCGTTGTCGAGCGCGGCAAACGTCGACTCTTGCCCGGCGCTCCATGATTCCGACGCGCGAGCGCGACGCTTACGGAGGATTAATGGCCGCGTCACGTCCGGGCAGCGACGACATGGGAGGCTTCTCCCCCACGAAATGCTCGAACGCCTCATCGATCTCGCTGTCACGCGGCGGGTCGCCACGCTGTTCCTCAGCGTCGCGTTCGTCGTCTTCGGCATCTACACCTTCGAGAAGCTGAAGATCGAGGCCTTCCCGGACGTCACGAACGTTCAGGTCATGGTCATCACCCTTTACCCGGGTCAGGCGGCCGAGGAGGTGGAGAAGCAGATCACGATCCCCGTCGAGCGCTCGCTCGTGGGGGTGCCGAACGCGCTGGTACAGCGCTCGATCACGTCGTTCGGGCTGTCGCAGGTCATCGTCACGTTCGAGGACGGCGTCGACATCTACTTCGCGCGCCAGCAAATCGCCGAGAAGCTGCGCGATGCCGACGTCCCCGACGGCGTCACGCCGACGCTCGGGCCCAATGACACGCCCGTCGGTCAGGTCTACCAGTACACGCTCGAGAGCGACCACCACACGCCCAGCGAGCTGCGCAGCTGGCAGGACTGGGTGGTCTCGAAGCAGCTCAAGGCTGTGCCCGGCGTCGCCGACGTCGTGAGCTTCGGCGGATTCCAGAAGGAGTGGCACGTCCTCGCCGACCCGGCGCGGCTCCGCTCGCAAGGGCTCGCGCTCAAGGACCTCATCGACGCCGTCACTGCCTCGAACGGCGCCACCTCCGGTGGCTATTTGCCATTCGGCGAGAGCGAATTCGTCATTCGCGCACGTGGCTATCTCAAGACACCGAAGGACATCGAGAACACGGTCATCACCGTCCAGAACGGCACCCCCGTCCTGGTGCGGAACGTCGCGCGCGTCGTCGAGGGCTATACGCCGCGTCGTGGCGCCGTCGCCCGAGGCGACTCCGACGACTCCATCGAGGGAACCATCCTGCTGCGGCGCGGAGAGAACCCGCGCGACGTGCTCGACGGCGTCCACAAGGACATCGACCGCATCAACCGCGACGTGCTGCCGAAGGGCATGCGCATCTCCGCGTTCTACGACCGCACGCGCCTCGTCGACACCACGCTCACGACCGTCTCGCACAACATGCTCGAAGGCGCGGCGCTCGTCGCGCTCATCCTCTGGCTGTTCCTGCGCGCGTTCCGGGGCTCGCTCATCGTCGCCATCACGATGCCTCTCGCGCTGCTGACCGCGTTCGTAGGCCTCTATTATGCAGGGGTTCCCGCGAATCTCTTGTCGATGGGCACCATCGACTTCGGCATCCTGCTCGACGGCGCCGTCATCCTCGTCGAGAACACCTACCGTCATCTCTCGGAGGAGAAGGCGGCGCCGGACGACGTGCCGAAGGTGGTCGCCAAGGCCGCGAAGGAGGTCCTGCGTCCGATCCTCTTCTCGATGTCGATCATCATCGCCGCGATGATGCCGATCTTCACGCTCGAGCGCGTGGAGGGTCGCATCTTCCGTCCCGTCGCCCTCACGTATGCGTTCGCGCTGGGCGGCGCGCTCCTCTTCACGCTCACCGCGGTCCCGGCGCTCACGGCGGTGCTGCTCCGCAACGAGAAGGTGAAGGAGGTCGAGCCCGAGTTCCTAGTCTTCTTGAAAGCCCGCTATCTCACCGCGCTGCGCCTGGCTCTCAAATATCCAATTACCACCCGAATCGGTGGTTTCGCGATTCTCTTCTTCGCCCTCTCGCTCATACCGAAATTGGGAACCGAGTTCCTTCCCGAGATGAACGAGGGAGACATCCACGTCACCGTGACCATGCCGAGCGCCGTATCGCTCCAGCGCGGCGCCGAGGTCCTGAAGGAGGTGCGCGTCTCGCTCCTCCGATTCCCCGAGGTCAAGGACGTGCTCACCGAGCAGGGCCACCCCGAGGACGGCACCGACGACGAGGCGCCCAATCAGGCCGAGACGTTCGTCATCATGAAGCCGCAGAAGGACTGGCACACGGGTCGCTCCAAGGAGCAGGTCGTCGACGCCATGCGCGAGGAGCTCAACAAGCGTCCCGGCGTGACCTTCAACTTCAGTCAACCCATCAAGGACCGTGTCGAGGAGTCGATCTCCGGCATCCGCGGACAGATCGTCGTCAAGATCTACGGCGACGACCTCACGCTCATGCAGGCCAAGCTCGAGGACGTGAAGCGCATCATCGTCGACACCAAGGGCGCCCGCGACGTGGAGGTCTATCGCGCCGGCCGCGCGCAGCACATCGTCTCGGACATCGACCGCGACGCGATCGCTCGCCTCGGCCTCCAGGTGCGCGCGGTGGAGGACGTCCTCGAGAGCGCGTTCGGCGGCAAGCTCGCCACGTTCTTGTGGGAGGCGGAGCGCAAGGTCGGCGTGCGCGTGAAGCTGCCCTCCGAAGAGGAAGGCGACTCGCACGTCGTCGGCACGCTCGAGGTGCCGTTCGGCGCCGCGCGCGTCCCGCTCTCGAGCCTCGCGAAGGTCGGGATCGACGCCGGTCGCACGCAGATCAACCGCGAGCAAGGTGGGCGCTTCCTCGCGCTGAAGACCAACATCGAGGGCCGAGACATGGGCTCGTTCGTCGACGAAGCGCAGCGCCGCGTGAAGGCCGAAGTCCCGCTGCCCGAGGGCTACTACATGACCTGGGGCGGCGAATTCGAGAACCAGCGCCGCGCGATGCGCCGGATCATGATCATCGTTCCGATCTCGATCCTCGTGATCTTCGGTCTCCTGTATCTCACGTTCCGATCGGCCCTCCCCGCCATCGTCGTCCTCCTCGACGTCCCGTTCGCGATGGTAGGCGGCGTCTTCGCGCTCTACCTCACGCACACCGTGCTGAGCGTCTCGGCGGCGGTGGGCTTCATCACCCTATTCGGAGTCGCCGTCATGGACGGAGTCTTGCTCATCACCTACGTGCGCCAGGCGCGCGAGAAGCACGGCGGCGACGCCAAGCACGCCATCATCGAGGCGGTCTCGCAGCGCCTCCGACCGGTGCTCATGACCGCGATGCTGGCCTCGCTCGGCCTCCTGCCCGCCGCGCTGTCGCACGCCATCGGGTCCGATACGCAGCGGCCCTTCGCCATCGTCATCATCGGCGGCCTCATCTCGTCGACGCTGCTGACGCTGCTCCTGCTCCCCACGCTCTACGAGCTCTTCGACAACTGGTTCGGCACCGGCCGAGACAAGCGCCGAGAGGCGCGCCGGGCCCGAAGGGCGGCGGTGTAGGGATGAAGCCGTGGTCGAGAAGAGCGAGAGGTTGGGCGGCAGCGGTCCTCGCGTTGGCGCTCCTGTCCGCGTCGGCACGGACCTCGCGCGGCGACGCTGGAAGAGGCGAACAGAGCGGAATGACCATCGACCAGGCCGTAGCGATGGCCATGCAGCGCAATCGCGATGTCCTCGCCACCAAGTTGGATATCGAGGCGGCGCAGATCGACAAGATTGCGGCGTCCGTATATCCCAATCCCATATTCAGCTACACGATGGGCAACATCGTCCTCGGGACCGGTAATCCCCAGGACAAGGGCGCCAATCCCGGCCCGTTCTCGCAGCCCGTGCAGACGGTGGGGGTGAGCGAGATCATCGACGTGTGGAACAAGCGCGGCGCGCGGATCCGCGCCTCCGAGCGTGGGATCGAGCATCGTCGTCTCGTCGTCGAGGACGCGCTTCGCGAGATTGCTTACGCGGTGCGTGCGGCCTTTGCGGATCTCATGCGCGAGCAGCTCGAGAACGAGCTCGCACGCACCATGAAGTCTCGTTACGACGAGACCATCCGCATCTCGGGCGCGCGTTTTCGCGCCGGAGAGATCTCCGAGGCCGACTTCCGCAAGATCGAGCTCGAGGGCCTCCGCTACCAGAACGCGGTCATCGACGCCGATACCGAGCTGGATCTCTCGCGGCAACGCCTCGCCGCGCTCCTCGGTCTCGGCTCCGCCGCGGAGCTCCCCGGCCCGGCGGTCATGCCCAACGAGCCACGCACGGCGCCTTCGGTGCCGGCGCTCGTCACGCACGCGCTCCAGGATCGCCCCGATCTCCGCGCGGCGACCCAAGGGCGCGAGCTCGCCGGCGCGACGCTCGAGTCCGCGAAGCGCGAGGCCTACCCCGACATCTCGCTCGGCGTCGGCTTCACGCACAGCGACTTCCAGATCTCCGGCGACAATCCCAACTCCGTCGCGCTCACGCTCTCGCTGCCCCTTCCCGTCTTCGACCGCAACCAGGCGAACATCGCGCGCTCGCACAACGACGCAAAGCGCTTCGAGAACGACGTGGCGCGCCTCGAGATCCAGATTCGCCAGGAGGTGGCGCAGTCGGCACGCAAGCTCGAACGAGCCTCCAGCCTCCTCGACATCTACGAGCAAGGAGGAATGCTCGAGCGCGCCGACAAGGCACTGAAGGTGGCGGAGAACTCGTACAAGGCCGGCTCGATCTCGCTCATCGAGCTACTCGAGGCCCAGCGAACGTTCATCGACACGCGCGCGCAGTACCTGCGCGCCCAGCACGACTATCGACAAGCCGTCATCGACGTCGCCCACGCGACGGGAAGAAGAACGCCATGAAGCACACGCACTCCTCCGCGCACGCGCATCTGCCGACGGTCCTCCTCGCCGCCGCCGCCCTGGCGCTCAGCGCGACGCCGATCTCGGGATGCTCCGATCGCGTGAAGCCCGCTGCGGCGAGCAGCAGCGCAGACGCGCAGGAGGGGCTCACGCTCGATCCTTCGAGCCCCGCGCTGAAGTTCGTGAAGATCGTAGAGCTGAAGCCGAGCGACGCGGCGCCCAACGTCTCGCTCACCGGGCGCATCACCTTCGACGAGGATCGCACGCAGCGCGTGGCGACGCCCATCGACGGACGCGCAACGGCCATCCTCGCGAAGCTCGGCGATCACGTGAAGCCGGGACAGTCCCTCGTCGAGCTGAGCTCGCCGCAGGTCGGTCAGCTCCAGGCCGACGCGCAGAAGACGCAGCAAGACCTGATGGTGGCGCAGAAGACCGTCGACCGCCTCCACACGCTGAAGGTCGACGGAGCAGTCTCCGAGAAGGAGGTCGGACAAGCCGAGGCCGATCTCCAGAAGGCGAAGTCGGACGCCGGCCGCACCGCCGCGCAGCTACGATCCATCGGTATTTCCGCGTCGGATCCTGCCGTCGCGGTCTCCATCCGCGCGGCCGTCGCGGGCACCGTCGTCGAGCGCAACGTGCTCGTCGGGCAAGAGGTTCGCGCCGACGCCACCACGCCACTCATGACGATCACCAACCTCGACACCGTCTGGGTCAATGCCGACGTCTACGAGCAAGACCTCGGGCTGGTCACGTCCGGAGCCGTCGTCGACGTGCGAGTGCCGGCGTATCCCGGCGATACGTTCCCCGGCACCATCGCGCACCTCGGAGACCTCGTCGATCCCACGAGCCGCACCGTGAAGCTCCGCTGCGTGGTTCCCAATCCGAAGGGCAAGCTGAAGCCCGAGATGTTCGCGAAGATCGCGCTTGCCGACGCGGCCGGCAAGCAGGTGCTCGTCATTCCCGCCCGCGCGGTGCTCAACGAGGCCGGGAAGTTCCGCGTCATCGTCGTCGAAGGAAACCTGTTCCGCCCCGTCAACGTCGAGGTCGGCCCCGAGGTCGACGGCCGTGTGCGCGTCCTCGCCGGTCTCAAGGCCGGCGACAAGGTGGTGACCGACGGCGCGCTCTTCTTGAAGCACGACATCGACAACAAGTGAGCCCGTCCACTTCAGCCGGGCTCACTTCGGTGGCGGGGCCGCCGCTCTAGCCGCTCCGTACGTGCCGCATTGCGGCGACGCGCCGCTGTTCTTTCCCCCGCATGCCTGCGTGCGCGTTTCTTCCGCAATCTGTCATGATTGTCGCCCACTCGATTTTGATACGCGCGCGCGGGGTACAGATGACGATTCCGACCGAGCCGATCGGCAGCATTCCGCGACCGCCGGAGCTGATCGACGCAGTCGCCGCCAACGGCGGCAATACCGACGACCCGAAGCTCGGCCCGCTGTTCGATGCGGCGATCCGCGACACCGTGGCACGCTTCGAAGCGACCGGCTCTCCCGTCGTCAGCGACGGCGAGCAGCGCAAGTATCACAACTTCTGGGACTACTGCGTCCATGGCCTACCGAACATGGCGCCCGACGGTTTCACGATCCCGTTCTCGGCCGGTCACACGCGGAGGATGCCTCGGCTCACCAAGGCTCCCTTCCGTTACAACGAGCACGCCGACCGCTATCTCGAGGTTGCACAGGGCTACGTGACGAAGGCGACGGTGAAGCAGGCTGTGATCTCGCCGTCCGCGCTGAGCCTCCTCTATCCGCACGACGGGATCCCCGGCTACTCGCGCGACCAGTTCATCGAGGACCTCCTGGCCGAGCACGTGGGCGAGGTCCGGCGCTGCCTCGAGAAGGGCGCGCACTGCGTACAGATCGATTTCACCGAAGCGCGCCTCGCCGTGAAGCTCGACCCGACGGGCGCGCTGCTCGCGAGCTTCATCGACCTCAACAACCTCGCGCTGGCGCGGTTCTCCACGGAGGAGCGAAAGCGCATCGGCGTTCACACGTGCCCGGGCGGCGACCTCGACTCGACGCACAGCGCCGACGTCGACTACGCCGAGCTGCTCCCCAGCCTCCTCCAGCTGAACCTCGCGAATTATTACATCGCCATGGCTGGCGAGAAGGATCGACGCCGCGCGCTCGCGCTGATCGGCCGGCACTTGCGGCCAGGCCAGCGCATCTTCGTGGGCGTCGTCTCGCCGATCGATCCCCATGTCGAGACCGCCGAAGAGGTCCGCGATCGGATCCTCGAGGCCGCCGAGCTCATTCCCATCGAGCAGCTCGGCACCACCGACGACTGCGGGTTCTCACCGTTCAGCGACGACCTCTCGACGACACGTGACACCGCGTTCGCGAAGATCACGGCGCGCGTGCGTGGCACGGCTCTCGCCTCCGAGATCTTGAAGGCGGGCTGATGTCGGTCGAAGACGAGGAGAAGCTGCTGCGCTCGGCGGCGCTGCAGAACGTGCAGACGATCCTGCATGCGCGTCAGCGCGCGGAGCAGCAGCTGCTCGAGACGAAGGAGGCGCTCGAAGAAGAGACGCGCATCCTCGAGCTCCTCAACAAGACCGGCGCGATGCTCACGTCGAAGCTCGACCTGACCGCGCTCGTCCAAGCGGTCACCGACGCCGGCACCGAGCTGAGCGGCGCGCAGTTCGGCGCGTTCTTCTACACGGTGAGCAATCCCGAGGGAGACGTCTTCTCGCTGTACACGCTGTCGGGCGCGCCACGCGAAGCGTTCGAGAAGTTCGGGCACCCGCGAGCGACGCCCATCTTCGCGCCGACGTTCCGCGGAGAGTGCGTGATCCGCATCGCCGACGTCCTGGCCGATCCTCGCTACGGCAAGATGGGTCCACACCACGGCATGCCGCCGGGTCACCTCCCGGTGCGCAGCTACCTGGCCGTCCCCGTGAAGACCCAGTCGGGCGAGGTGGTCGGCGGTCTCTTCTTCGGTCACGCGCAGCCGGACGTGTTCAGCGAGCGCTCGGAGCGGCTGATCGTCGGCATCGCTGCGCAGGCCGCCATCTCCATCGACAACGCACGGCTCTACGAGGCGGCGAAGAAGTCCGCCGAAGATCGCTCGACGCTGCTCGACGCCGAGCGCGCAGCACGTGCCGAGATCGAGCGCGTCAGCCTCATCAAGGACGAGTTCCTCGCGACGCTCTCGCACGAGCTCCGCACGCCGCTCAACGCGGTGCTGGGGTGGTCGGAGATCCTGCTGGCGCGCGCCGAGGAGAGCTCGGACTTGCATCGCGGGCTGCAGACCATCGCCCGCAACGCCCGCGCGCAGACCCAGCTCATCGAAGACCTCCTCGACATGAACCGGATCGTGTCGGGGAGGATCCGGCTCGACGTCCAGCAGATCGATCTCGCGCCCATCGTCGAAGCGGTCCTCGAGTCGCTGCGACCCTCCGCGGATGCGAAGTCGATCACGTTCCGCAAGACGGTCGACCCCAGCGCGGGACCGATGATCGCCGATCCCAATCGCCTCCAGCAGATCATGTGGAACCTGCTCAACAACGCGGTCAAGTTCACGCCCAAGGGCGGCAACGTCGACATCACCGTGCAGCGTGTGGACTCGAACGTCGAAGTGAGCGTGCAGGACTCGGGCATCGGCATCGGCCCGTCGTTCTTGCCGTACCTCTTCGAGCGCTTTCGTCAGGCCGACTCGTCGACCACGCGCAAGTACGGCGGTCTTGGCCTCGGGCTGTCGATCGTGAAGCAGCTCGTCGAGCTCCACGGCGGGAGCGTCACCGCAGAGAGCCAGGGCGAAGGTCGAGGCGCGACGTTCATGGTCACTCTCCCGCTCCGCCCCGCGCGCGATCGCGGAGCGTCGGCGCGTGAGAATGCCGCGAGCGCACGCTCGCCGTTGCACCGTCCTCCCCCGGTGTCTCTCGTGGGCATCCGCGTGCTCGTCATCGATGACGAGCCCGATGCGCGCGACCTCGTCATGTCCGTGCTCGTGGACGCCGGTGCGGAGGTCATCACCGCATCGTCGGCAGTTGCCGGCCTCGCGCTCGTGAGGTCGGAGCATCCCGACGTGATCGTCAGCGACATCGGCATGCCCGACCGCGACGGCTACGATTTCATTCGTGACGTACGTGGCCTCTCACCGAGCGAAGGGGGCAGGACGCCGTCGGTTGCGCTCACCGCGTTCGCGCGATCGGAGGATCGCACGCGCGCGATGCTCGCCGGCTACCACGTTCATGTCTCCAAGCCGATCGAGCCACAGGAGCTCGTCGCGACGGTGCGGAGCCTCACGCGCAACTCCGTGATCAAGGGCGGGGATGGAGCCGGTTGAACGCTGCCACGGGGGCTGTTTTACAGATGTGACGACGCCGTAACAAACACAAGTTGTCCCGTCGATCTCCGTATCTCCGCGTCGTGCATGCTCCGGCTGGCGCCCGGTCGATACACAACATGCGCATTGCGCTGTGACGGGTGCCAGCCCGCTCGACCCACCTTCGCCTCGCGCTACCATCGCTTGCATGGGGGCGAGGATGGCGACAACCACAGCTGCAGATCTGACCGAGGGCCTCGAGCTGCGATGCTCGAAGTGCCGCGCGGTCGTGGACGCGTGCTCTGTGTGTCACGGAAGTCTGGGCGTCGGCGCCGCGAGGTGCGCGATGATGGACGGCGGCGACCATCACCACGAGTCCTGTGACGCCGAACGGAAGCGCCGAGCGCTGATGCGGGTGGTCAGGACACCGTCCGCAGAGGCCTGAAGGGCCTACAAAAGCGCCAGCAGCCGCACGGAAGAGCTAACGGCGCCGTTTTCCGGCATGTGCGACAATGAAAACGTCGCGTGCTCGAGAAACCCACTGAACCAGAGCTGCCACTCGGGGGGGCGATCGGCTTTCAGCTGCTCGTCGTCACGGGTCATCGGGCAGAGACGTTTCGCTTGCCCGCCTCCGGCGAGGTGATGATCGGTCGCGGCCTCGATTGCCAGGTTCGGATCGACGACGCGACACTGTCGCGCAATCATGCGCTGCTCCAGGTCGGCGACGGGCTCGTGCTCCGCGACCTCGGCAGCGCCAACGGCTGTTACGTCGGCGGACGCCAGCTCGCCCCGAACGAGAGCATCGACATCGCGCCGGGCGTGGTCATCGTCCTCGGCGGCGTGACGGTGGTCGTCCAGCGCGGTCATTCGAGCACGCGCCTTCGCCACGTACGGAGCCACGAGTACTACGAGGCGCGCATCGAGGACGAGTGTGCGCGCGCCGAAGCGAGCAAGACGACGTTCTCCGTCGCGCGGATCAAGTGCGCTGCGGACGGCGCCGTCAGGACCGAGTCCGTGCTCTCGCGATGGCTCCGTCCCATGGACGTCGTCGCGCTCTATGCGCCGAACGAATACGAGATCCTCTTCGTCGACACCGCCGCCGAGCCCGCGCGACAGCTCTGCGATGCGATTGGCGTCGAGCTCGGCAACAAGATCGTGAGCATCACGGTCTGCTCCTATCCGCAGGACGCGCGCTCCCCCGAAGGTCTCGCGCGCGAGCTCGCCGGCGTTCCCGACAGCGACGCCCCCGAGGGCTCGCTCTCCGAGCTGAGCCCCGAGCTCGCGCTCGTCGCGCGCGGAAGCATCAGCGTGCTGCTGCTCGGCGAGACCGGCGTCGGCAAGGAGGTGGCGGCAAACGCCATCCACCACCATTCGCCGCGCGCAAAGGGACAGCTCGTCTCCATCAATTGCGCGTCCTTCTCCGAGAGCCTCCTCGAGAGCGAGCTGTTCGGCCACGAGCGCGGCGCCTTCACCGGAGCGCACAAGACGAAGGTCGGTCTGCTCGAGAGCGCAGACGGCGGGACGTTGTTCCTCGACGAGGTCGGAGAGATGCCGCCGTCACTGCAGGTGAAGCTCCTCCGCGTGCTCGAGCAGCGTGAGGTCACGAAGATCGGCGCGATACGTCCGCGCAGCATCGACGTGCGTGTCATCGCCGCGACCAATCGCGACATCGAGGCCGAGGTGGCGCGGGGAGCCTTCCGCCGCGACCTCTACTATCGGCTCGCTGCCGTCACCGTGGTGATCCCGCCGCTGCGCGAGCGACGCGAGGAGATCTTCGGCCTCGCCAACCTCTTCATCGCGCAGGCCACGACCGACGGAAGGCGTGAGCCGCCGCGTCTCTCGCCGGAGGCTCGCGAGATCCTCGAGACGTATGCGTGGCCGGGAAACATCCGCGAGCTCCGCAACGCCGTCGAGCGCGCGGTACTCCTCTGCGGCGACGGCGAGATCCGTCCCGAGCATCTTCCGACGCAGAAGATGGGCCGCGTGCTCCCTTCGATCATCCCGCGCTCGCGATCGTCGACGCCCCCCGAGGCGATGTCCGACTCGGTCCCGCCTCCGCCGCCCTTGCCGATGCTCGAGCCCGGCAAGATGGATGAGCGCGAGGAGGTCATCAACGCGCTCGCCCACTGCGCGGGAAACCAGACGCAGGCGGCGCGCATGCTCGGCGTCTCGCGGCGCACGCTGGTGAAGCGACTCGAAGCGTTCGATCTCCCGCGACCGCGCAAGCCGACGCGCTGAGCGCCGTGAGGTGCGCACTTTCCGCGGATCCCTCGCAATTCCAGTGAGACTGGCCCGCGCGCGGGGCGCGTAAGGACGGCGACGAAAGCGTGATCGGTTCCGCCGATTCCGGACATTCCCACGTCACGTCCCGGCGTTCTTCGCTTCATGGACGTCGCCGGACGCGTGGCGCGGCGTCGGCTCGGTGCTGGCGTTTCTTGGGCTGGAATCAGGGAGAGCATGATGAAGAAGAGTCGTTTCGCGTTCGTGATCGCTACCTCCACCTCGCTCGCCTGGGCGGCGGTCGCCGGGCTCGGCGCGTGCAGTACGGACAACGGTGCCACGAGCAGCAGCAGCGGTAGCACCGGCAGTGTCGTGCCGCCCGGCGACGGCGGCGGCCGAGACGTGAACGTGGCGGACATCGGCACCGGCGGCGACACGTCCTCGCCCGCGCAAGATGCGGGCGCCGAGTGCGGGACAGCGGCCAAGCTCTTTCCGCCGAAGCCCGACGGCGGCATCTTCTGTCCGTTCAGCGCGGCGGACGGTGGCAAGAACATCTACTGCGCCGAGACCGAGCAGTGCTGCGAGAACGTGATGGGCGCCGGCGCATCGACGTGCGTCGCCAAGGGAACGGCGTGTCCCGTCGCCACGGCAACGGCCTGGGAATGCGACGACCCCGCGAATTGCGCGGCCGGACAGAAATGCTGCGCGCACTCGAGCGCCTCCGGAACGCCGGTGACGGTGGGCTCGGATACGTGCGGTCCGTTCCTCTCGAAGTTCTCGGGAACGAAGTGCGCTGCGACGTGCGCCACCGGAGAGCTCGTCGTCTGCGAGCAGCAATCGGAGTGCACGACGGGCACCTGCACGGCAGTGAAGCCGAAGGGCAACGACATCGGCGTCTGCAACTGAGCAGAGGCGTAGGCGGTCTGGATCGCGCCAGGTCCAGAGTGGTCCATGAGCACCCAAGTGACGCCTCGAACACGCAGCGCTCATGTGGCTCTGCCGTCCTCCATGGATGAATTTTCTCGTTTCGGCGGACGGAGGGGTCGTCTTCTGCGGGAATCGTGGATGTTCGCGCGAGTTGCGCAAGTGTGGGCGGAAAGGCGATTCGGGGACGGCGCCAGCTTTGCAAGTGTATCGGTCATGCGGAACGCCCTGCTCGTCGCCATCGGACTCGCCACCATCACGCTCGTGGCCTGCGCGCAGGACCCGACCTCGATTGGTATCCAGCAGCGACGTCACACGGCGGCGACGGCGGCGGATGCGATTCCGGCAGCGGGCTCGGAGCAGGCACACGATCCGACCGCTCCCGACGAGCCCGCCGATCCCGCGAATCCGAACGCGACCACGCCGCCTCCGGCGCCGGAGACCCCGGGCACGACGACGGGCACCATCGCCGTCACGATCGACAACCCCACGCCTGCCACCGATCTCGGTACGTCCATCGACCTCACCGTCACCATCCAGCCGAACGAAGGCTTCAAGGGCGACGCGGCTCTGACCGTGTCGGGTCTGCCGGCAGGCGCTACCGGGACGTTCAGCCCCACGAGCGTCACGTTGAACACGACGGCGGTCACGTCGAAGCTCACGATCAAGGTGCCTGCGACCGTCGCGCCGTCGGCGTCCGGCGCTGCGTCGCCGATCGTCGTGAAGGCCGCGTCGGGTGCGACCGAAGCGACGGCGAATGCGAACTTCAAGGTCAATCCGAGGATCACGATGACCATCCCGGTCAACGCGAACGCGATGCGCGCGGCAGTCGGCACGCGTTACGTCGACGGCTGGGCGGGTCCGATGTTCGGCAGTGCGCCGGCGCCGCTGCAGACGCAGTCGGGCAACGCCATCACGGTCGTCGTGAAGAACGCCGACTCGACCTCCCACATCGTCCACGGCAACGCGGGCTTCGCGCACGGCGACACCGCCAATCCGGTCCCGCCGGGCGGCACCGACCCGAAGAACCGCACGCTCGCGGCGGGCGTGAACACGAGCGGCTATCTCCACGACGGCTCGAACGGCACGAGCGAATCGTTCCGCATCTCGGTGAACACGGCGCAGTGAGCAAGCGCGCGTAGGAGACGCGAAGACCTGCGTCGCTCAGAACGGGAAGACGAAGTGGAAGAACTCGGGACGGCTCGAGACTCCGCATTTCTCGTAGATGCGCGAGATGTGCTGACGCACGGTCTTGTCACTCGCGCCGAGGACTCTGCCGATCTCGAGGCTGGGTAGGCCCTTCAAGACGAGCCGAGCGACCTCGGTCTCTCGCTCGGTGAGGCCCGCCTTGCTGACCGCAGCCGTGACCAGCGCTCCGAGGTCACGCTGCTCGGCGAGGAGCTTCGACATCGCGATTCTAGACGTGGTCCTCGGGGACGACGAGAACGGTGGGCTCGTGGTCCTCGCGGCGCTGCGCAAGGCGCCGAGCTCCGCGCCCGTCATCCTCATCACCGCGTTCGCCGACGTCGACAAGCTCAAACGCGCGCTCAATCTCGGCGCATCGTTCCTCCTCGACAAGCCGTTTCGCGCGCACGAGCTCGTCGAGCGCGTG
>JAXDMI010000591.1:0-3988 GCA_034666145.1 Myxococcales bacterium
TCGTTCCCGCGTACAGCGAGGTCCTTCCGCGCGACGTCGACATCAAGACCAGGCTCTGCCGTGGGCTCGAGCTCAACACTCCGCTCGTGAGCGCCGCGATGGACTCGGTCACCGAGCACCGCGCCGCCATCACCATGGCTCGCGAAGGCGGCATCGGCATCCTCCACAAGAACCTCCCGCCCTCCGAGCAGGCGCGCGAGGTCGAGCGGGTCAAGCGCGCCGAGAGCGGCATGGTGCTCGCGCCCGTCACCGTGCGGCCGAGCCAGTCGCTCCGCGAGGCGCTCGGCATCATGCGCGAGCACGACATCTCCGGCGTGCCCGTCGTCGAAGGCGATCGGCCCGTCGGCATCCTCACCGCGCGTGACATCCGCTTCGAGCGCAACCTCGACCAGCCCGTCAGCGCGCTCATGACGAAGGAGCTCGTCACCGTCTCGCCCGGCGTCGCGCCCGACGAAGCCAAGCAGCTCCTCCACAAGCATCGCATCGAGAAGCTCCTCGTCGTCGACGGCGGCAAGCTCGTCGGCCTCGTCACCATCAAGGACATCCTCCAGGCCGATCGGAACCCGCTCGCCTCCAAGGACGAGAAGGGCCGCCTCCGCGTCGGCGCCGCCATCGGCCCCGGCCCCGATCGCGACGATCGCGCCGCCGCTCTCGTCAACGCAGGCGTCGACGTCATCGTCATCGACACCGCCCACGGTCATTCGAAGGGCGTCATCGACGCGGTCCGCGCCATCAAGAAGGCCTACCCCAACGTTCCCGTCATCGCCGGCAACGTCGCCACCGCCGACGCCACCGAGGCGCTCATCGAAGCCGGTGCCGACGGCGTGAAGGTCGGCATCGGCCCCGGCAGCATCTGCACCACGCGCGTCGTCGCCGGCATCGGCGTTCCGCAGATCACCGCCGTGAGTGACTGCGCGCGCGTCGGCGACCGCCACGGCGTCCCCATCATCGCCGACGGCGGCGTGAAGCACTCGGGCGACATCACGAAGGCCATCGCCGCCGGCGCTGCCGCCGTGATGATCGGATCGCTCTTCGCGGGCACCGACGAGTCACCCGGCGATCTCGTCCTCTTCCAGGGCCGCAGCTACAAGGTCTATCGCGGCATGGGCTCGATGGGCGCGATGAAGAAGGGCAGCAAGGACCGCTACGGCCAGAGCGGCACCGCGGACGAGAAGCTCGTGCCCGAAGGCATCGAAGGACGCGTCCCGCATCGCGGCTCGCTCGCGTCGATCCTCCACCAGCTCGTGGGCGGCCTTCGCTCCGGCATGGGTTACACCGGGTCGAAGACCATCAAGGAGCTCCGCACGAAGGCGAAGTTCATCCGCGCCACGTCGCAGGGCCTCCGCGAGAGCCACGTCCACGACGTGATCATCACGGAAGAGGCGCCGAACTACAACTCGCGCTGACGCGCCGGTCATGAAGCGCCGCAGCATCACCGCGTACTGGCTGGGCCGCATCGCGTACGAGCGCGCGCATGTCCTCCAGCAAGCGCTCGTCGATGCGCGCATTCGCACGCCCGAGCGCTTCGGTGACGTCATCCTCCTCCTCGAGCACGATCCCGTGGTCACGCTCGGTCGCGGCGCCAAGGAGGAGAACATCCTCGCCGGCGACGAGGACCTCCGCGCGCGCGGCGTCACCGTGTCCGAGACCGGGCGCGGCGGCGACGTCACGTTCCATGGTCCTGGACAGCTCGTCGCGTATCCCATCATCGACCTGAAGCCGGAGCGCTGCGACGTGCGCAAGTACGTCCGCGATCTCGCCGAGGTGATGATCCGCATCGCGCGCGATCACGGGGTCGCGGCCGGCGTGCTTCCCGGCGATCCCAAGTATGTCGGAGTCTGGGTCGACGAGAGCTCGCCGAAGACCTGGGACGAAGCGCGCTCGCTCGCGGCATCGCGCGGCGACGTCGGCGCGCCGAGCGCATCGACCTCACCGCGACTCGCAAAAATAGGGGCGATCGGCGTCCGGCTCTCGCGCTGGATCACGATGCATGGCTTCGCGCTGAATGTCGCGACCGATCTCTCCGGCTTCCGCTTGATCGTGCCGTGCGGGATCCAGGCGCTCGGCGTCGCGTCGCTCACCACGCTCGGCGCCGAGCCGCCCTCGGTCGAGGAGGTGGCGCGTCGCTCGCTACCTCACTTCGCCGGAGTCTTCGACGCCGACGTCGTGCTCGCCGATGCCACGCTCGTCGGCGCGCTCGCAGCGCTCGCCGACGACGCTGCTGCCGCTGCTTCCGCCGCAGCGTCGCACCCCGCCGTGGGGTGAGCCTCGCGATGACCGCGGTCCGGCTCGCGGCGGCATGCATGCTGCTGCGCAACGCGGTGGATCGCGCGAATGCCGTGAATCAGGGTCCGTTCCAGCGCAGACGGCCGGGTTGACCGGGGTTGCGCGACCCGTTGCGCAACACGCGCATGCGCCTTCGCGAGCACGCCGCCCGCGGGCGAGGCACGGCACATGCTGCAGAGACGGCATGCGCTGGCTCCAGTACCTGGCTTTTGCCCTCGCGTTCATCGGCGCTCAGGCATGCTCGGCGGCCGACTTGCCCGCGCCCCCGCTCTCGCACGCCAGCGGTCCCGCCCGCGCCGGACAAGCATCCACCGACGGCAGCGGCGACACCTCCAGCACCGGCATCGAAGGCTCCGACCCCGGTCAGGACGACACGGGGCAGGACGACACGACAGCCCTCGACTCGCAGCCGGGCACGCCGCTCGATCCGCCGGAGTGCACGGTCACCTACACGAAGAACATCCTCCCCAAGATCCGCGATCAGTGGCGCTGCGGTGCCGGCGGTTGCCACAGCGCTCCGCTCGCGACGGGAGCGATGACCGTCTTCGATACCGGCAACGCCGACACGACGTACGCCAAGCTCACCACCACGCTGCATGCCGGCAAGAAGCTCGTCGACACCAGCAGCGCGCTCCCCAGCGACTCCGCCATCTTCTGCCTGATGCAAGGCACGTGCGGCGAGCGCATGCCGCGTCAAGGCGTCGACCCGCTCGACCTCGCGCTCGTCGAGACGTGGCTGAAGTGCAGGTCGCCGCGCGGCACCACCGATTGAGGACACGCCGCTCGCAGGCGCGCTACCCTCGCCGGCGATGAGCACTCTTCGATTCGATCATGCGGTCGTCGTCATCGCGGTTCTCGCCGTGACCCGCATCGTCCCTGCGTGCGGCGGCACCACCTCTTCGACGTCCGGCACGGCGACGCCCGCGGACGGCGGAGGCACCACCGGCTCTTCGTGCAACGATCTCGCCGGCGCTGCGAGGAGCGACGTCGCTGCCGTCCTCGATGCCCATGCATCATGCACGCAAGCGAGCGACTGCAAGAGCATCTCGCTGTCCGCGTCGTGCTTCGACTCGTGCTCGCGCGCCATCCGCGTCGACGGTGAGGCCGCGTTCAAGGCGGCCCAGGACAAAGCCAACCAGACGCAATGCGTCCAGTTCACGAACCAGGGCTGCAAGGTCACCATCCCGCCGTGCACGCCGCCCACCGCGGTGACATGTCAGAACGGCACGTGCTCGGGCGGCTGAGCCCGCCCCGCGAGACGCGTCAGGCGGTGGCGCGCTTCCGCCGTCGCCACGCCACGAACGCGTAGGCGAGCGAGCCGCCCACCGCGCCCCCCGCCGGAGCGACGACGAGCGTCCCCACGACGAGCTCCGCCACGAGCGTGCCGATGCCCGTCGCCTTGATGTCGCTCGGCGACATCGCCATGAAGTGACCGTGGAGCAGCAGCGCGCCCATCTCGATCTCCGCGAACGTGATGAACGGCGCGATGAGCGGCATCGAGATGTTGGCGGCGAGATACGCGACCCCGGTGTCGAGCCGCAGCGGCACGCACACCGCGATGACGATGAGCCAGTGCAGCCCGAACGCCGGCGTCATGCCGATCACCAGGCCGAGACCGACGCTCAGCGCCGCGCGCCACGGCGTCAGCTCTCCGCCGCGCAACCGGCGCCACGCTTGACGCGCGAGCTCCTTACGCTCGCGC
>JAXDMI010000592.1:0-5234 GCA_034666145.1 Myxococcales bacterium
GGTGGTGCTGCCGATCGCGACCTGGGGAGCAATGGCCACCGAAGCAGCCGCGTGCGTCGCGCGTGGCGAGTTCGATCAGGGGATCGTGTGTAGCTGGACCGGCACCGGCGCGTCGATCGCCGCGAACAAGGTGCGATGCATTCGCGCTGCGCTCTGCACCGACGCGCAGACGGCAACCGGCGCACGCAAGTGGAACGACGCGAACGTCCTGGCGCTGAGCCTGCGCCTCCTCTCGGAGCCGCTCGCCACCGAGATCATCGAGGCGTGGCTCGATACGAAGTACGGCGGCACCGAGGACGAGAGCCTCGCGTGCCTGCTCACGATCGAGACGACGAAGCCCGGCTGAAGCGAACGCGGCCGATGCTGTTCCACCACTCGCGATAGCGCGATTGGGCGCGTTCGCGCTCGCGCTTGGGCAGATCGTCGTAGTAGCCGAAGTACTCCTTCGTGATCGTCTTCAGCTCTTCGCCGGCGGCAGCGCGGAGCGCGGCTTGGTCGTGCATGAGCGCGTCGATCAGCCACTCGAGCCGATGGCGCTCGCGATTCGCCTCCCACCACGCCTGCCACTTCTCGGTCTTCGGGCCGAAGTCCTGCCGCGTGATGGAGGTGAGCGCACCGCGCACTGCGCTGGCGATCTCGCTGTCGGGATCGCCGAGCAGCCGCATCAACGCGGGTACCGCCTGCGCTTCGCGCGTCTCACCGAGCGCGTCGATGGCGAGCGCGCGACGATCGCGATTCTCGCCGCCGTCCATCGCCACGTGCTCGAGGCGCTCCACGATGATCGCGGGATGCGCCTCGGCAAAGGCGCGCGCGGCGGCTCGCGCAGCACGACGCACGCGCGGCTCCTCGTCGAACACGCGCGCGATGATGGGATCGAGCGTGTCGGGGTACACGAGCTCGGTCAGCAGATACGTCGCCCAGAAGCGCTTCTCGACCTCGGGATCCTCGACGTGCGAGAGCACGAACGGCAGCGCGGTGCGACGCTGGCTCGCCACGAGGCGGAGCACCGGACCACACTCCGCGACGCGCGGCATCGGACCGTCGGCGAGGAGATGCCGCTCGATGGTCACCGGCCCCGGGAAGCGCTCCATGATCGCGGGCATCGCATAACCCCCGGCGCGGAGGAGCTCCGTCTCGGCGTCGTCGGCGGTTCCCGTCGGACCGTTGACGGCAGCGACCACGCGATCGACGAGGCCCACGTACTCGCTCGCCACGTCGACGATGACCGACGGAAGGATCCGCGAGTGATCGCTGCGCGACGACGGCGGACGATGGAGCGCGACGCTGATCTGCTGCTCCGACGCCGGCATCGGTCGCGTCGAAGACTCGGGCATCGCGGGCATACGCGGAGACGGTGCCGCCTGAGCATCGGCGCTGTCCATCGACGACGGCCACGGCGTGGCCGGCTTCTCGCTGTGCAGCGACGACGAGATCGGCGACTCGACGACGTGGACGTCCGCATCCTCGGCGCTGATCATCTCGGCCGACGGCGGCGGCGACGACGGGATCGGCGCGGACTGCGCGGAGAGCTGCGTGATCTCTTCGTCGTCTTGCGCCGGGAACGCGACCGGCGACATGTCCGTGATCGGGTGGTGCGCGGTCGCCACCGGCATGGGCGGCGGCGACTCCGCCTTCGGCGACGGCGGCGGCTCGGGATCGCTGCTCACCGGCGGGGGCACGTTCGACGGGGAAATGACAGGCGGATTCTTGTCGCGCGCGGTCGGCGGCTCGTGCTCGATGCGCTGCCCGTGGATCTCCGCGAGCAGCTTGCGCTCGACGTCGTCACTTCCGAACGCCTCGCTGCTGAACACCGACGACGCCGGAGGCACCGCGCCGAAATCGAGCTTCGGCGCTTCGCCGCGACGACCGCGACTACGCGGCGTTCCGGAGGCCGGCGTCCCGCCGATGGCGAGGATCGCAGCCTGCGCTGCGCCGCCCAGGTTCGACGGCGCGGTCACCGCGGGCATGCGCGTGCGCGACGCCGGCTCTTCGCGCGGAATGGGTCGACCGGACGGCCGGCGCACCTCGAGCAGATGCGGCGGCGGCGGCGGCTGATCGGTCTTGCCGCGCGGGCTCGACACCGTCTCGGGCGGCAGGATCGCCTGCACCACCGGCTCGCGCACCGTCTCACCGACGCGTGACATCGGCTCGGTCATCAGATCGCGAATCGGCGGCGCGAGCTCCTCGATGGAAGGTCGATCGCTGACCTGACTGAGCTTCGTCGGCGGAGCCATCGACGCTCGCGCGACCGGCGGCAGCGAATCGCCCATGCCCGGCGGGAGCACCGAGCCCTTCAGCTTGCGGCGCACGATGAGGCGCTCGAACGCCGCTGTCGCTTGCACGACGATGCCTTCGACATCGGCGAGCGTCGACGCTTCGATGCCCGTTTCGCCGCCGTCGCCGAGCAGCATCGCAACGACGCGCGTGCGGACCACCACCGGCAGCACCACGCACGTCGTCTTGCCGCTGCGTCCGAGGTCGGCCATCAGCACGGCATCGAGGCCTTCGGCCGCGGGCACACGCTGCAGCATCTTCTTCGACTCGCGCGCCGCCGACAGGATGCTCGGCAGATCGAGCGGCACACCGATACGAGCGACCTTGTCGCGCGCTGCACCGTCACCGAAGGCGTCGCGTCCCTCGGCGATCTCGCCGTGGACGATGAACACCGCCGTGTAATCGAAGTACTGCCTCGCGAACTCGAACAGCAGATCGAAGATGGTGTCGCGCTCCGTCGCTTCTTCGAGCTCGGCGCGCGCGACGTCGACGGTGATCGCGCCACGACGACGGCGCAGCGTGCGCATCGGCGGCAGCTCCGTCTGGCGCACGAGCGTGCGCGCGCCACCGCCCGGCGGCATCGACGGACGCACCGGCTCCGGCGGCTTCGAGTGCGGCGCCGCCGGCGCGCAGCTCGGCGGAGGCGGCGCACCGAGACGGATGTGCGCAGTGCGCATCGGCGGGAACGAGCTGCCCCGCGGCCCGTCGGTCATCATGCGCTGGAGGAGGCGCTGCAGTCGGCGGTCGAGCGGCACGCCGTAGTCGCGAGCGAGCGCCTGCTTGATGCGAACGAGCGGCGCGATCTTCTGCGAGATGGGGAGCGCGAGCGCGAAGGAGAGCTCCTGCTCGACGTCCGCCGAGAGCGGCTCCGCGACGGCGACGGTCAGCCCGTAACGATCGACCGTGAGCGGCGCGAGGTTTCTTTCGACCGCCACCTCGGCTGCGACCAGGCGCATCGCGTCGGGCTCGGCGCGCGGCAGCTCTCCGGGCGGCGCGGGCGGGAGGCCGAGCGACTCGGCGACGATGGGCAGCAGCTGCGCCTCGTCGAGCTTGCACACCTCGAGCAAGTTCGTGATGAGGTCGCCTCCGTAGAGGACCTGCCGCGCGAGAGCCTCTTCGACCTCGCGGATCGATGCGATCTCGCGCTGGACGATGAGTGTGCTCAGAGACATGCGCGCGCGGCGATAGCGTCGCGCGACCCGCCATACGTGTCAAATACCGAAGTGCTTCTCCAAGGCGCTCACCAGGCCTGGGATCGTGTACTCCGCAGCCATGACGTCGACGCGGATCCCGCGTTTCTTCGCGGTTTCGGTGGTAATCGGGCCGATGCTCGCCACAACGGTCTTCGCCAGGAGCGGAATCGCTCGCGCTTCGAGCGCATCGCAGAGGTGCTCGACCGTGCTCGAGGAGGTGAAGGTCACGGCATCGATCTCGCCGCCTTCGAGGAGCGAGGACAGCGCCTCGAGGAGCGCGCGGGGCGGTGACCGCGTCTTGTAGACGGACACCACGTCGACCTCGCAGCCTGCGGCGCGGAGCGTATCCGGCACGACGTCGCGCGCCACCTCCGCCCGTGCGATGAGGACGCGCGGCTTGGTGCCCGGCGTGATGGCGGCGAGCACTTCTTGCGCGAGCGCCTCGCCGCGATGCTCCTTCGCGATCACGTCGGCGGTCACGCAGCATCGCTCGAGCGCGGCCGCCGTGCCGGGACCGATGGCGGCGATCTTCGCCTTGCCGAACGCGCGCGCGTCCTTGCCCTGCCGGCGCATCTCGGCCCAGAGGCGATCGACGCCGTTCGCGCTGGTGAGCACGACCCAGTCGTAGCGCTCGCCCATCGACTGCACCGCGTCGATCATCGCGGACGGATCGCTCGGCGGATGGATCTCGATGGTCGGCACGACGACGGGATCGGCGCCGCGCTCGCGGAGCATCGCCGCCGCGCCGCCCGCCTGCTCGCGCGCCCGCGTGACGAGCACGCGCTTGCCGAAGAGCGGCTGCTTCGAGAGCCACGTCAGCTCGCCCATGGGTCGCGCTCGCTCGCCGACCACGAGCACGACGCGCGGCGTTTGCGGCTGCGGGAGCTCCGGCACCATGCCGAGCGTGCTCTCGATCACGCGCTGCGACGGCAGCGAGACGCTCTCGACGACGGTGGCTGCCTCGTTCGGCGATCGCCCGTAGAACACGAGCGATCGTGCAGTCTCCGCGAGGCTCTCCGCATCGCAGAGAATGGCGAGGCTGTCGGTGGCGGTGGCGAGCTTCTGCCAATCGTGGAGCGCCTCGTGACCACGTGTCACGCTGACGAGCGAGACGCTCGGCGACGCATCGCTCGAGCGCGTGAGCGGCACACCGGCGAACGCACCGACCGCGATGAACGGACCGATGCCCGGCACCACCTCGATCGGCACGCCATGACGCGCCACCGATGCCGCCTCGACGTCGCCCCACGCGAACAGCAGCGGATCGCCCCACGTGAGCCGCACCGCGCTCTTGCCTTGCTTCGCCTCGTTGCTGAGCAGCACGCCGATCTGCTCGGCGCTCATCGTCGCGCTCACCGGCGCACGCGTCGCTCCTTCGCGGACGCGGCCCAGCACCTCCGGATGCACCTCGGCGTCGTAGAGCACGTAGTCGGCGCGCCCGATGACCTCCGCTGCGCGCAGCGTGAGAAGCCTCGGGTCTCCACAACCCGCGCCGACGAACGTGACCTTCCCCATCCCCACCATGCGCCCTGCCGAGACTACGCCGCTACTGCGCTGGTGCGCACGTCGAGACGCCCGCGCCGACGATCTTCGCCGGCAGCGAAGCGACGACGCTGACCGAGTTGTCGGCGGGTCGCCAGCGCGTGACGTCGGAGGTCCCGGCGGGCGCCGTGAACATGTAGAAGTCGCCGCCCCAGAACGCGAACGCCCAGCCGGTGCCCTGGCCGACGGTGGGGAACGGCGTCTCCGCGACGACATGCGCGTTGT
>JAXDMI010000593.1:0-3852 GCA_034666145.1 Myxococcales bacterium
CGACGAGCGGCGCGAACACCGCGAGCACCAGCGTGCCGCCGAACACGCCGCCGGTGAAGCCGAGCGCGAGATCGCTGCCGCGGAGGCGCGTTCCCGAGAGACGCCACGCGAGGAGCCCTGCCGGCGCAGCGAACGCGCACGACATGAGGACCACCATCGGGACCTTGTAGAGATTCGCGACCGCGAGGCCCGCCGAGCTGCTGCCGGCAGCGAGACCCCACGCCGCCGCGAACGCGAGCGACGCGAGCAGGGAGAATACGACGAGCTGCAGACGTCGCGAGCGGCCGGAGTCCTCGGCGGGTATCGGGCGGCCGCAGGCGATGTCGATCAACGTGACGAGGGTTCCCATCTTCTTTTCGATCCTCCGGGCGGCGCTGGCGAGTGAGCGCGATGCCCATGATGGTTGTGGGCCCTCGAAATGGATGAGGCAGCGCGCTGCGATGAAACGACGGCGTGAGCGATGTGAAAACGGCTTGAACGCGTCAGCCGACGGGAAGCACGACGCGGAAGGTCGTGCCGTTGCCGTTGCTCGAGCGCGCGCTCACCGAGCCGCCATGCGCCTCGGCGACCGCCTTCACGAGCGCGAGGCCGAGGCCCGTGCCCTTCTGCTTTCGCGCGGAGGGCTCGGCGCTGCCGTCCGGCACGGCGCGCGTCGTAAAGAATCGCTCGAACATGCGCGGCAGGTCTTTCTCGGGAATGCCCGGGCCCGTGTCGCACACCTCGAGGACCACATGGCGCGCGTCTTCGGGGTCGGGCTTCACGCTCACGCGTACCTCGCCGCCGCTGCCGGCGAACGACGCTGCGTTGTCCACGAGGTTCCGCACCACGGAGTCGAGACGAGGCTCCACGCCCACCACGGTCAGCGGCGATTCGGCGATCACCTCGAACCTCACGTCGGGATGACCCTGCTCGATGGCACCCGTGATGCCGCGCGCGAGCGCCGCGAGATCGACGGAGCCGCGAGCCTCGTTTGGCATGCCGGCCTCGGCGCGCGCGAGCTCGAGGAACTGCGAGACGAGGGCATCGAGGCGCGTGGTCGAATCAGCCAGGATCTTCGAGAGCCGCGCCGCGCGCTTCTCGTCGACGCCGCCGCTGTCGAGCGTCTCGGCACACGTGCGAATGGCGGCTACCGGGTTCTTGAACTCGTGCACGAGGTCGGCAATGAACTCCTCGTTTGCACGCCTTCGTTCGTCGAGTGACCCGAGCAGACCGTTGAACGCCTCGGCGAGATCCGCGACCTCGTCACCGGGCGGCGGCGCGAGATCGGCGCGCGGATTCGCGCTGCGCGCCTTCTCGAGGACGCGTTCGCGCAGCCATTCGATGGGATGCACCATGCGGCGGCCCATCCACCACGAGAAGCCGAGCGCGAACGGCAGCATGATGAGCGAGAGACGCAGCAGCTGATAGCGAAGGTCGTAGAGAGCGCGCACGGCGCGTCGCGAAGACTCCTGCACGTAGATGGCGTCGACGCCGTCATCGGCGGCGATCGCGCGCGCCGCATGACACACGAGCAGCTTGCCGGCCGGCGAGGTCCGACAGCCGGTCTCGACGTCCGGGCTCACCGGCGGCGGCGGCGCGCCCCGGAAGGCCGGAAAGCTCGACGCGTGGCTCGTTCCCTCGGGAAGCGGAGCGCGCGGTGATGACGGCGTCGCTTCGCCTTCGACGTGCCAGCGCGTGATCAGGAGGATCTCGTGGCGCTTCTGCACGGGGCCCACCGTCTCGTCGAACTCGCGCAGCGTGGGCGCGCCGTCGGGTCCGAAGAACAGCGTGCCGACCTGGTGGACGACATCGGTGCCTTGATCCCGATCGACGTCGAAGCGCTCGCTTCCGTCCTGCCGGATCACGCGGATGCGGGCGGTGTGCTGCGTCGCGACCTCCGCGAGCTTCTCCTCGGTCTGCTGAGCGTCCAGGCCTTCGGCCCGTGCAGCGGCGAGCGTGTCGGCCGCGTCTTGCGCGGTCTCGCGCGCGTTCCACTGCAGCTTTCCGCCGATGTCGCGCTCCATCGCGCTCCACCCCACGACGATCGCCTGCGGCAGCACCAGCATCGCGAGCACCATCAGGACCGCGTTCGTCCGCAGCGAGGTGCGTGGCAGCGGCCGGCGCGGGCTGGTCACTCAGCCGTCCTTCCAGCGATACCCTGCCCCGATGACGGTCTCGATGCGGTCGAACGCAGGATCGATCGCTTCGATCTTCCGGCGCAGCCGGCGCACGTACGTGTCGATGATGCGCTCCGCGACCACCGACTCGTCGCCGCGCACGATCTCGAGGAGGCGATCGCGCGAGAGCACGAAGCCCGCACGCGATGCGAGCGCCTCGAGCAACCGGAACTCGGTGACGGTGACCGTGATCGGCTTTCCCGCGTACCGAACCTCGAGGCGCTCCGGAAACAGCTCGAGGGCGCCCTTCGCGACGGCACGCTCGGTCTCGTGCGTGGCACGCATCGCTTCACGCCGAAGCAGCGCGGCGACACGCGCGAGGAGCACGCGCGTGCTGAACGGCTTCGCGACGTAGTCGTCGGCGCCGAGCTCGAGACCGAGGGCCTCGTCGATCTCGTCGTCACGTGACGTGAGCAGCACGAGTGGCACGCCGTTGCCGCTCTCGCGAAGCTTTCGACAGAGCGCGAACCCGTCGAGGCCCGGCATGTTCACGTCGCTGATGACGGCGTCCGGCTTCTCCTTCTTCACGACCTCGAGACCGCGCTGGCCGTCGGCGGCAGTGAGCACCTGGTGCCCGGCATCTTCGAACGCGAGCGAGAGCGCATCGAGGAGCGAAGCGTCGTCGTCGATGAGGAGGATTCGGGGCATTCGATGGTGGAGTGTCGTTGCCCAATTCGTGAGCGCGCTAACGAATTCCGCAGCAGTGACCAGCAACCTGGATCACGCCTGATCCACGGACCGGCCAGCAGCTGGCTCGGAGCCCTCGATCGGCCGTCAAAAGGCGCCTTCCGTATGACGCGCAGCCGGCACACCGTGTGCGTACAGGTGCGCGATGCTCGAACCCTTCGGCCGGTCGCTCGCTCCGCTCCTGGCTCTCGCGGCGCTCTGCGCGATCGCGCCGGCGTGCGCGTCCGCTTCCTCCGCCGACGACGCCGTCGGCGTCGACGACTACACGAGCAAGAAGGGGAAGCTCCAGCTCGTCGTGTCCGTCGACTGGGAGGGACGCGATCTCCGCGACGACAACCTCGCCGCGATGGAGGACCTCCACGCGAAGTTCCCGCAGGTGAAGATCGTCCACTTCCTCAATGCCGCGTACTTCCTCAAGCACGGCGCGGTGGCCGCCGACGTCGCGACGCAGATGAATCGCGCGATCCGTCCCGGTGACGAGAAGGGTCTCCACATCCATGGTTGGAAGCGGCTCTTCGAAGCGTCGGGCGTGACGTTCCGCGGGTCTCCGACGTTCTGGGGCACGACGCTCGACGTGCACGGCCAAGAGTGCGGCGACGACTGCGGCCACGAGGTGCCGATCAGCCTCTACACGTCCGACGAGCTGCGCAAGGTCGTGAAGCTCAGTCTCGACACGCTCGAGACGAACGGCTTCGGTCGCGCCAAGAGCTTCCGCTGCGGCGGCTGGATGGCGAAGCAGCCCGTACGCGATGCGCTGACCGCGGAAGGCATGCGCTACGACCACTCCGCAGTGCCCACCGTCTTCTTGCAAGCGAAGCTCGGCACCATGCCGGTGTACGACTGGCTGTCGGAGCTCTGGCAGGGCACGACGAACGTCTCGCAACCCTACGCGCTCCCCACCGCAACGACGTCGCTCACCGAGGTGCCCGACAACGGCGCGCTCGCGGACTACGTGAGCACGCAGCAGATGATCGACACCTTCGAAGCGAACAAGGCGGCGTTCCTCCAG
>JAXDMI010000594.1:0-14224 GCA_034666145.1 Myxococcales bacterium
GATCGAACCAGTGCTACGACCAGATGCCGACGCTGACGCGCGAGACCCATTCGCGCGACGCGAACGGCAAGACCTGGCGCACGCGGTGCACCACGCCGCCGAACGATCCGCGCAAGGCGATCCTCAACACGCTCGTCGTCGCTCAGAACGACACCCATATCGACATGATCGAGACGGGTCGTTACGAGATCGTCCTCGAGACAGGGCGCTGCGTCGCCGACGTGAAGAGGACGCGCTCGTACGACCTCGTTCCGGAGGACAAACCGACAGCATCGGCGGCGTCACCGCCGGCCGTCACCAAGGAGCCGCCGCCGCCGAAGGCGGAGCCGAAGCCCGCGGTCTGCGAATCGCCCGGTGATCCCACGCGCCTGGAGGTGCGGCCGTCGAAGAAGCTCCTTCGGACCGGCGAGACGTTCCAGTTCCGCGCGCTGGTCCTCGATGCGAAGGGCTGCGCCACGAAGACGGCGACCACCTGGAAGGTCTCGTCCGGCGCGCCGGCGGGCGTGACGGTCGATGCGAAGGGCCTCGTCACGATTGGTCCCGACGTGCCCGAAGGCAACGTCGAGGTCGTCGTCTCCGCCGCGGAAAAAGAGACGCGGGTCGCGGTCGAGGTCACGTCCCCCGCGCACTACGACGACCTGCTCGCCCAATCCGGGCTCAACGCTTCGGGAGAGAACGACGCCGCGGCGGTGGTCACCATCGCCTCGAGCTCGATCGGTGCCGGTGAGGGGCGCGTCGAGGACGGCGCGAAGAAGCGGCGCTGGGTCTTCATCGGCATCGTCGGGAGCGTCCTCGTGGTGCTGGGCGTCCTCGCGGCGATCCTTCGCGGCCGGTCACGCAAGGCCGCCGCGATCGTGAAGGAAGCGACCGAACGTCACGAGGCCGAGGTCGCGGAGGTGCTGGAACGCCGCCGCGTCCGTGAAGAGCAGCACGCCGCCCAGAAGCGCGCTCACGAGGAGAGCGTCGCGGCCGCAGCCGCTGCGCGTGCGAAAGCGGCGCGGGATCTCGCCGCGAAGCTGGCCGCAAACCCGCCCGCGGGACCGGCGCCGGGCACGGCCGGACCGGGCGTTGCCCCGGGCGGAGCGAGCGCAACCGCACCGCAGCGAAAGATCTGCCCGACCTGCGGCGACCGATTCGACGCGTTGACCGACTACTGCGGGAAGGACGGCACCCATCTGGTGCTCCTCAACTGAACTGAAACTGGAGCTTATCGAAGCGCGAGCACACGATCGTCTCCGGTTGCTCGCACAAGTCGGGCGAACGTGCTCCCGTATGCGCGGGTGAGAATCGCGAAATCGTTCGGTCCGGTCGGACGTCCCGACCAAAGCCTTCTCGCGTTCCGGGAGTCGAAATCCCAGGGCCAGCTTGATCGCTTCGATCGGCGCCCGCTATACTCACCATGCAGCAAAAACTCGCTTATTTTCGCGAGCGATCGCGCCCTGCTACCTCACAGTCACAGTCACGCATCGCTGCTGCAGGAGATGATGCGCGCAGCGCGAAGGATGGACCCGCGATGAAGATCCAGTGCCAATCTTGCCAGGCCAAGTACACGATCGCGGACGAGAAGGTCCTCGGCAAGGTCGTCAAGATTCGCTGCAAGAAGTGCAGCGCGACGATCGTCATCAACGGGAACGAGACGCGTCCCGCGGAAGACAACCAGGACACGAACGTCTTCGACTACGCGGGTCAGGCGAACGATCAGTGGACGGTGAACGTCGCTGACGGCGATCAGCGCACGATGACCGGCCAGGAGATCGTGGCCGAGTACCGTACCGGCGTCGTCAACGACGAGACGTACTGCTGGAAGGACGGCATGGCCGACTGGCTGCCGCTCCGCGAGATCGAGCAGCTCTTCGGAGCCGTGAAGCTCGCGCCCGGCGGCGGCGCTTCGCGCGGCATCGCGCACTCGCTGCACGACGGTGAGTTCGGTGATGCGCCGCAGTCGATTCCGCCGGTGGCGAACGCCAGTGCGGGTGCAGCCGGCGGTCTCTTCTCGTCCAACGAAGTGGCCAGCGCCGTCGAGTCTCCGTTCGCGGGCGGCGGCTCCAACGGAAACGGCAACGGCTATCACGCACCCGAGCCGGCCTACGCAGCGCCTGTCGCCGCGGCTTCCGCAGCGCGACGTGGCGGCGGTCGCGGTCAGGGCGCCGACCTCTTCGGCAACGTGGCGAGCGCCGGCGGCGAAGAAGAGGTGATGACGAGCGCGCCGACGGGTAGCGCTGCACTCCATGAACGCCACGGCGGTGGCGGTGGCGGCGCGATGGAGGAGCAGAAGCTCACCGGTCAGCGCAACGAGAGCAGCGTGCTCTTCTCGCTCTCCGCGCTCACCGAAGGCGGCAAGGCCGAGACGGCCGCCGCGGCGAACCGCACGACGGCGACGAGCGACGGCTCGGGCCTCATCGACATCCGCGCGCTGAGCCAGACGATGGGCTCGGACGACAAGAAGGACACGAACGCGCGCGTCGACGACATCATGAACCTCAGCGGTGGTGGCGCGTTCGGCGCGGCCCTCGCGGCGCCGATCCTCGCGCCGCCTCCGCTCGAGATGACCAACGACGCCTACGGCCAGCAAGGCGGCGGACAGAAGTCGAACAAGATGCTCTTCGTCGCCATCATCGCGGGCGCCGCGATGATCGCGATCGGCATCGTCGTGGCGGTCATCGTCGCGCGCCCCACCGTTGCGCCCGTCGATCCGACGACGGCGGGCATGGGGAGCGCGGGCGGCATGGGCACGGCTGCGACCGGCGCGGCCACCGGCAGCGGCGCGCTCGCCATGAACGATCCGAACGCGGCCGCGACGGGCGCCGTCACGGCACCGGCCGGCACCGGCGACAACACGCCTCCGCCTCCAGGCACCGGCAACGCCAACGGCAAGACGCCGGCGGTCACCGGCGCAGCGAAGCCTGCCGGCGGCGGCGCAGCGGCTCCCGCGCACGCCGCGGCGGCAGCGCCGGCGGATCCGACCCCTGCGGTACCCAAGACGCCCGAGCCTCCGAAGGACTTCGCGGGCGCGCTCGCAGCGGCCGCGGGCAAGCCGAAGGACACTCCGGCGGACACGGGCGGCGGCGGCGGTGCGACGGCCCCCTTCGATCGCGGCGCGGCGGCCGGCGCCCTCGGCGGCGTCAACGTCCAGTCGTGCAAGAAGCCCGACGGACCGACCGGCGGCGGTCACGTGACCATCACGTTCGCGCCCAACGGCTCGGTGTCGTCCGCGGTCGTCGACCAGGGACCCTTCCCGGGCACGCCGGTCGGCGGCTGCATCGCCGGGAAATTCCGCGCGGCGCACATTCCTCCGTTCGCGGGCGGCGCGGTCAAGGCCGGCAAGAGCTTCACGATCAACTGATCCGGATCGTCACGCTCGGATCCATCGGCCGTTGTCCGCACTGTTCATCGCCCTCGCCGTTGGCGGGGGGTTCCTGCTCGGCCTTCGCGTAGGGCTGGGCATCGGCCATCGCAACGCGAAGAAGAAGCTCGACGCCGGGAAGCGCTCCAAGGGCGACGGCTGACGACGATTCGGTCCCGCATTCTCGCGCCGACCAGCCCATCCGCGCACTTGCCGACGATTCGGTCCCGAATCGTCGCGCCGACCAGCGATTCCGCGCTCTTGCCGATGATTCGGTCCCGAATCCTGCGCTTCTCTTTCTCGCGCACCTGACCCCGCGCTAGCGTCGTGGCCATGCGATGCGGCGCGGCCACCGTCCTCCCGCTGCTGCTCGCCGCGGCGTGTGGCTCCGCGTCGAGCTCGGCGATCGTCGTCTCGCCGCGGGCCGATCCAACGCGCGACGGCGCAGACGGAAGCGGCGCGTCGACCGCTGACGGACCTTCGACATCTTCGACGACTTCGGCGTCGTCCTCCGCGGCCGCGCTCGACGCTGCGCCGATCCTCGTAGCGACGCACGCGTGGTCCACGGTCACGCGCTCGCCATGGCCGCTCGAGCCCGATCGCGATCCGCGCGAAGCGGCCCTCGCGAACGCGTGCGGTGCGGACGACGGTGCGCTCGCACGCGTGGCCCGTGAGCTCGTCGATCTCCGCGCGCGCGGTCTGGGAACCCCCGACGCCGAGACGCTCGTCGCGAAGCTGCGCGCCGCAGGTCAACCGTACGTGCGTCCGCGCGTGATCGTCGCGAGCGGGCAGGCGCCCATCGACGACACGAAGCTCAAGAGCGAGCTCGCACGCCGTACGGATACGCGCGCTCCGGTGCGCTGCGGCGTGGCCATCGCCGGCACACCGCATGGCGGCGAGGTGCTCCTGGCGCTGCGCGTCGAAGCGCTCGCCGATCTCGCGCCGCTACCGACTCGCGCGCGCACCGGCGAGTGGCTGTCGTTCGAAGCGCGCCTCCACGTCGCCGCGCGCTCGGCGAAGCTCGTCGTGCTCGGACCGCGTGGAGCGCCGAAGACCGTGCCGACCTCGCTCGATCCGGTGACCGGGATCTCTCGCGCGCGCTTCGTGCTCGATCAACCGGGCGCATTCACGGTGCAGCTCGTCGGCGACGTCGCAGAAGGGCCGCGGCCGCTCCTCGAAGCGCGCATCTTCGCCGACGTCACGCCGAGCACGCCCGGCGAAGAGCCGCCCGCACCCGGCGAGGAGCAGGCCGGCACGGTGGTCGATCCGAGCGGCGACGCTCCGGCGCTCGCACGCATGATCGGCGCGCTGCGAACGAGTGAAGGCTTTCCGGCGCTCGTTCGTGACGAGAAGCTCGATGCGCTGGCCCGCGCTCATGCGGAGCGCATGCGCGATCAGAAGGCAGTCGCGCACGACCTCGGCGACGGCGACTTCAAGGAGCGCTTCGAAGCCGAGGGCAGCCTCGACGCACGCGCGGTCGGCGAGAACGTCGCGCACGCCCCTACCCTCGCGCTGGCGCATCGCGCGCTGCATGCGAGCCCGTCGCATCGCATCAACCTACTGCGTGGAGACTACACGCATCTCGGGGTCGGCGTCGCGCGCGCGCCGGACGGCAGCTTCTACGTCTGCGAGACATTCGCAGCGACGACGCGACGCGCTGCCCGCTGAAGGAACCGCGAAACGACGCCGAGCTCGGGCACGCCGAGCTCGGGCGCTCCGAGCTCGGGCGAGCTAGTTCTTCTTGACCGCGTTCGAGTCCTCTTCGTCGAGGATCTTGAACTCGACGCGACGGTTGGCGGCGCGGCCGGCATCCGTGTCGTTCGTCTCGATCGGCTTCTCGAGACCGTAGCCGTGCGACTCGAGGCGTCCTTCTTCGACGCCCTTCTGGATGAGGTACGTGCGCACGGAGGCGGCGCGGTCGGCGGAGAGCTTCTTGTTGAGATCGGCAGGGCCACGGTTGTCCGTGTGGCCTTCGATGCTCATCTTCTTGATGCCCTTGTTCGCCTTGAGGAGGCTGGAGATCTCCTGGAGCATCGGGAAGCTCTCCGGGAGGATGACCGCCGAGCCCGTCGCGAAGTGCACCTGCTGCATGATGCGGACGACGTTGCCTTCGACCTTGATGAAGGTCGGGCAGCCGTTCTTCTTCGGGTCGGTGTTCTTCTGGCCCGGCTCCTTCGGACACGCGTCCTGCGCGTCGGGGATGCCGTCGCTGTCGGCGTCGTCCTCGGGACAACCGTCGCCGTCGTCGATGCCGTCCTTGTCCTCGGGCACGTCGGGGCACTTGTCGTACTGATCGGGGATGCCGTCGCCGTCACGGTCGGGCGGAAGCGGGCAGCCGTCGTGCGGATCGTTGCCGAGATGGTCTTCGGCGTCGTCCGGACACGCGTCGATGTCGTCCGGGATGCCGTCGTGATCGCGATCCGACTGGCGCTCGGAACGCCAGCGCGCGCGCATCTCGGCGCGGCGCTCGGGCGACTTCGCATCGGAGTCGAGGATCGGAACGTAGGTGCCGATGAGCGCGATGAGCCGGAGATCCGGCGCGCCGTACGCGTTGACGAAGAGGCGCGAACCGCCGCCGGCGCCGACCCACCAGTGATCGGAGGGGCCGAACTTCATGCGGCCTTCGACCTGCCACTCGATCGGCGTGTTCGCCTTCGACAGGAACGTGTCACCGATGATGTTGTCGCTCTCGATGCCCGTCGAGCCGAAGAACGTCGCGCCGACGCGGTACTTGCCGTCTTTGATCGGGATGAAGCCGCCGAGCGCCCAGCGCACTTCGTTGCCGATGCCGAGGCCGGAGCCGCCGTTCGGATCGTTGATCGCGTGGCGCGGCCGGAAGTGGATGCCGAGGTTCGCGTCGAGCGTGATGAACTTCACCGTGTGCTCGCCGTTGAGCATCACCATCGCGCCGGCGCCGTTGTCGCCGCCGAAGTTCGAGACGGTTCCGGTGGGCGCGAAGATGCTGAGCTGCGCGCCGAAGGCGGAGCGGCGGTCATCGGTGCGGAAGAGCGTCGCGCGGAAGTCGAGTCGCAGGTCCGACGCCGAAGGACCGCTCGCCTTGATGACGGTGGTGCCGAGCTGTCCGGGGCCCTGCACGTTGCCGGTGCCGTAGTCGGGGTTGCCGCCGTCCTGGAGAGGGCTCCACGGGAAGGTGACGCCGAACGTCGCGCGATCGAGGAGCTGGAAGCCGGCGCTTCCGTAGATCGTGAACTGATCCTGGATGACCGCGGTGCGGCTCGTGCGCGCGAGGACCGACGTATCGGTCGTGATGTTCCGGACCTTGAGCGGCCGCAGCTGGTAGCCGAGCGCGAGCTGGCCGTAGAAGATGTTCCGCTGCTGCGTCACGGGACGGAACATCGCGATGCCGTCATCCGGAGCGCCCGGAATCTCGAGACGGTCGAGGTGGAACGTCTTGACCTGCGCCTCGGCGCGCTCGCTGCTTGCAAGCGCGGCCGCGGCGACGGCCGCTGCGATTTTCCAACGAGAAGCTGCTCTCATCCCAATGATTTCGCACACAAAGAGAAGGAACTTCGCGCCGAGGGCCCGGACCCGCTCAGCTGCGGCCAGACTAACCCGTAAGGGATGATCGGAGAAAGAAAAGACGGACGGCGCTGCGCGAAGGGTGTGTGCTTGACACCGCGACAGGACGGTGCTTTTTTTCGCGGCCCTCTTCTGCGGCCACCCCACGGCCGCCTCCGGAAACGTCATGGCAAAGCCGAAGCGAACATATCAGCCCCACAACACGCGTCGCCTCCGTACCCACGGTTTCCGCGCACGCATGGCGACCAAGGGTGGCGCGAAGGTCCTCGCGAACCGCCGCCGCAAGGGCCGCGCGCGTCTGACCGTCTCGATCTACGCGAAGTAGACGGGCTCCGCGAAGACGCGAAGTAGGGCTCCGAGATACGGCGCTTGACCGGGTTCAGCTTCGGTAAGGAGCGCCGGATCCGGCGCCGTAAGGATTTTCTCCGCGTCCAGGCTGTCGGCCAGCGCACGTCGACGGCGCATTTCGTCATGCTCGTGGCCGCTCGTGAGGCGCCTCGCGAGACGACCCCGTCCGGTGCGGCTGCCGCTGGGCCCGTGGCCCGCGGTGCTTCGTGCGCCCGCGTCGGCTTCGTCGTGACCCGCAAGGTCGGCAACGCCGTGCAGCGCAATCGCATCAAGCGCGTGTGCCGCGAGTGCTTCCGTACGTGGCCGGACCTCGTGCCCGACGGCATCGACCTCGTCATCATCGCGCGATCGCGCGCCGACGAGCTCGGCCTTGCCGACGTCCGCGCCGAATGGGAGCGCGCGCGGCCGGGTCTGCTGAAGCGATGCGCCGCGGTGCTCGGGCAGAAATGAGCACCATCGACCGTTTCGAGCATGTGACTTCTGTGGCGCCCGGCGCCGTCCGGCCTCATGTTCTGCCGCCGACGATGTTCGCGCGCGCGCTCATCCATCTCATCCGCATCTACCAGCAGATCGTCTCGCCCTGGCTGGGACGCGTCTGCCGGTTCGAACCGTCGTGCTCGCGATACGCCGTCGCGTGCCTCGAGAGCCATGGCGCAGCCCGGGGCAGCTTGCTTTCGGTCAGACGCCTGTGTAAGTGCCACCCGTTTCACCCAGGCGGCCTCGATCTTCCTCCTCCCTAGAAGTTCGCCTCCTGCCTCCTCAGGCAATCCCGAAAGCACCGAATGGAACGAAGCAGTGTCCTGCGCTGGGGCGTGATCGCAATTGCGATCCTGCTCTTCTACAAATTCGGTTGGCCGCTCATCTCCGGGCAGAGCGGCGACAAGGGTCAGGTCACGGCCGCTCCCGTGGCGGCCCAGATCAGCCCGCCGGGATTTCCGCCGGATCGCATCGACGCGGTCGGAACGCCGCCGCCGCCCGAAGGCGACCTCTGCACGATCAAGGGCGTGCGCTTCGAAGCGCAGCTCTCGTCGCGCGGCGCGTCCCTCACGCACTACTACCTGACCGACGCGAACTACGCGCGCTCCGAGGCGCACGACCTCTCGACGACGCCCGACCACGAGCGCTGGCGTAACCTCCGCACGACGTTCCGCGGCAAGGATGCCGAGAGCCAGGTCAAGTACGACCGCTTCCTCTGGAAGCTCGATCAGGGCGACAGCCCGAGCGACAAGTCCTGCAAGTTCACCTACGAGGACGAGGACGTCCGGATCGTCAAGACGATCACCGCGCATCCCACGCGCGCGTTCGAGCTGAACGTCGAGACGACGGTCACGAACCTGGCCGCCGCGCCGAAGCGCCATCAGCTCACGCTCGCGACGTTCGCCTTCCGCAAGAACAGCGAGACCAAGGGCAGCCTCGGCCGCGTGTCGCCGTTCGCGACCGAGCTCTCGTGCGCCGTCGGCAAGGACGTCGTCCGCAAGGGCAAGGACGACTTCAAGGCCGGCATGTTCACGGTGGCCGGCGTCGATCGCTACGCCGCGGTCAACAGCCACTACTTCTCGCAGGCCATGGTCCCGCAGCCGGACCCCGCAAATTCCGCCGTCGCATCCGATGCGCCGACATGCGGCCTGCTCGCCACGCCGCTCGCGCTCGACCCGCCGGATCCCGACGACGCCGCCGCGATCTACGAGGCGAACCTCGCCTACCCGCCGAAGGAGCTCGCACCGCAGGCCTCCGCGACGTATCGCGACATCGCGTTCTTCGGTCCCAAGGAGCGCGAGGTGCTCGCGCACGCCGCCGGTGGCAACGTTCACCTCGGCGATCTCCTGAACCTCGGCTTCTTCGCGCCCGTCGCGAACGTCCTGGTGAAGATCCTCGACTTCATCCACGACCACATCACGTTCGGCAACTGGGGCCTCGCCATCATCGTGATGACGATCTGCCTGCGCTCGCTGCTGTTCCCGCTCACGTACAAGTCGATCAAGACGACCATCGCGATGCGGCGCCTCAAGCCCGAGGTCGACGCGCTGAACAAGAAGTTCGCCGACGACGCGCAGGCGAAGAACCTCGCGATGATGGAGCTGTGGAAGAAGCACGGCGTGAACCCGTTCGGCGGGTGCCTGCCTCAGCTCGTCCAGATGCCGGTCTGGTTCGCGATGTACACGACGCTCCAGACGGCGGTCGAGATGTACCACACGAAATTCCTGTGGTTCTCCGACCTCTCGGCGCCGGACAAGTACTACGTCCTGCCGCTGCTCCTCGGTGTCTTCATGATCGTCCAGCAGCGCATCGTCCCGCAGCAGGGCATGGACCCCATGCAGGCCAAGATGATGATGTACATGCTGCCGGCCGTGTTCACGGTCATGATGCTGTTCCTGCCGGCGGCGCTTGGCGTTTACATGCTGACGAACAGCCTCCTCGGCATCGGCCAGCAGCTCGCGGTCGAGCGAATCGCTCCTCGCGGAAACGATCCGAAAGGGATCGTCGTCACGGAGAAGGGCAGTCCTGGTAATAAGAAGGCCAAGGCCGCCGCCTCCTAAACGGACTTTGAAAGGGAAATCACGTGTCTGACCAAGAACAAGGCGCAGCAGCCTCCGCCGACAACGGCGAACACGACGACGACGGGCCGCTCGATCCGCAGACGGAGCGCGCGCTCAACTTCGTCGACATGCTCCTCGAGAAGATGGACATGGACGCCGAGGTCACGCTCGCGCCGGACGACGGCGAGGGCTCGGCCGACGAGATTCGGCTCGAGATCGAAGGTCCCGACGCGGGCCGCGTGATCGGCAAGCGCGGCATGGTCCTCGAGGCCATCCAGTACTTGACGACGCGCATCGCCCACAAGCCGGGCGAGCCCCGCAAGCACATCGCGGTCGACGCCGAGGGCTATCGCGCTCGCCACGAGGATCAGCTCGCCGAGATGGCGCGCAAGCTCGCGCGCCGCGTCGCCACGGAGGGCAAGGTCATCACCTTCGATCCCATGAGCGCTCGCGATCGTCGCGTCGTGCACATGGCGCTCAAGGAGATCACCGAGGTCCGCACCGAGAGCCACGGCGAAGGCCCGGATCGTCGCGTGCAGATCATCCCGGTCAAGGGCGGAGCTCCCTCGGCTGGCGGCAACGCGGCGCCGTCGCGCGAAGACTGATCGCGGCCGACCGCAGGGGTTCGCGCTAGCCTCAGGGCGTGGCCTCGTACAAGAACCTCGACGGTACCGTTCCCGATCAGGGGCTCGGTGCTCTCTTCAAGTGGCAGGTCGCCGATCGCATTGCCGGTCGCCGGCGTCGTGATCGCGCGCCGTTCACCACGCCGCGTCGCTCCAACGACGGCGCGGCGCTGACCAGCACGACGCCGCATCTCACGTGGATCGGCCACGCGACCTTCGTCCAGCGGCTGGGCGGACAGCTCCTCGCGACCGACCCCATCTGGTCGCAGCGCATCCACACCATCCACCGCATGACGCCGCCGGGCGTCGCGCTCGATATGTGCCCGAAGCTCGACGTCGTCACCGTCTCGCACTCGCACTACGACCACCTCGACCTTCCGACGCTCAAGTCGATCGGAAAGCATGCGCTCTACATCGTTCCCAAGGACAACGCCGACGTGCTCACCGGCGCCGGCCTGCCCAACGTCGTCGAGCTCGGTTGGTGGGAGTCACATCAGGTCGGCGATCTGAAGGTCACGCTCGTTCCGGCGCAGCACTGGTCGATGCGCGCGCCGTGGGACAAGAACAAGCGGCTCTGGGGTGGCTTCGTCTACGAGTCGAGGGTTCCCGGCGAAGGAACGAGCTACCACGCCGGCGACACCGCGTTCAGCGAGCAGGTCTTCGCGGCGATCGGCGAGCGCTTCCCGAAGATCGATTGGGCGATGCTGCCGATCGGCGCCTATGACCCGACGTGGTTCATGAGCCGCCAGCACATGGGCCCCGAAGACGCCGGGCGCGCGTGGGAGATCCTCGGCGCGAAGAACCTCGTCGCGATGCACTGGGGAACGTTCCAGCTCACAGACGAACCGCTCGGCGAGCCGCCGGAACGACTGCGCGCGTGGTTCGCGGCGCGCGGCCACGCGAAGGACCGCATGTGGATCCTCGACATCGGCGAGACGCGAGAGCTCGCCTAGCGAGCACGGATAGCGGCCGACGACTCAGTTCGGGCGGAGCAAGGGTCCGCCGAGGAGCGCGTAGCCCCGTTCGGTCGGCACGGCCACGCCCTCGACGTCGCGCAGCAGCCCGAGCGAATGCAGGCGCGGAGAGAGCCGCGCGTCGACCGCTCGCCCCTGCGCGGCGCAGCCGAGCGCGTCGAGCTCGCCGTCCGTGACGATGATCGAGATGGTCCCGTCGTTGTCCTCATCACAGATCAAGCATTCCTCCCCGGTGAGGTGAGCCTTACCGGGACACGGGACCCGCATTACGCAGGGGGCGATCGCTGCATCGGCGGCGCCCACCGAGGCGCTCCGTTTTGATTGGGCGCTCATGTTGGTGCCTTTAGCGACGATCGTGCCGTCGAAAATTCACGCTCAGCACGAGCGGGCGCATGCGGCGCATGTGCCCGCTGCGTGCGATCGCGGACGTCACGAATGCGCGACGCGGCGCTCTCTCGCGGAGGCACGCGTGGCGCTCGCTTGCGTCACGAACGACGTCCGCAGGCTCGCGCTCGCTCGAGCAAGAACCCACGTTCACGCGCATTTTGCGTGAGGTGTGCGGCCCTTTCGAAATCTGCACGAGCCTCGTCGAGGCGCCCGAGCTTGGCGAGCAAGTCGCCGCGGACACTCGGCAACAAGTGATAGCCCGAGAGCGCCGGGTCGTCGGCGATGGCATCGACGAGGTCGAGTCCTGCCTTGGGGCCGAATGCCATGGCGAGCGCCACCGCCCGGTTCAACTCGACGATGGGGCTCGGTGCGATCTCGCCGAGCGCCGCATAGAGCGCGGCGATGCGCGGCCACTCGGTGGCATCCGCCGTCGCGGCGCGCGCGTGACACGCTGCGATCCTCGCCTGCACCACGTACGCAGTCAGCCGCGTGCCGGCCAACTCTTCCGCCCGCACGAGCGCAGCGAGACCGCGGCGAATCGCGTCTTGATCCCATGCGCTGCGATCCTGATCGAGGAGGAGGACGGGCTCACCGCCCGCCCCCGTACGAGCTTCGGTCCGCGAGACCTGGATCTCCATCAACGCGACGAGCGCGTGCACGTCGGGCTCGGCCGGAACGAGCTCGGCGAGGAGGCGTCCCAGTCGCAGTGCGTCCGCGCAGAGCGCCGGGCGCATCAAGTCCTCGCCGGCCGTCGCGGAGTAGCCCTCGTTGAAGACCAGGTAGACGACCTCGAGCACCGATGCGAGCCGGGGCGCGAGCTCTTCGCCGCGCGGCACCTCGAACGGGATCGCTTTGTCGGCGAGCGTCCGCTTCGCACGCACGATGCGCTGCGCGATCGTCGGCTCGGGCACCAGGAAGGCGCGCGCGATCTCCAACGTCGAGAGGCCTCCGAGCAGCCGCAGCGTGAGCGCCACCTGCGCTTCGCGTGCGAGCACCGGATGACACGCGACGAACACGAGCCGCAGGAGATCGTCACCGACGTCGTCGTCGGCGTCCTCCTCGAACGTCGGCGTCGTGGAGCTCTCGGTCTCGCCCGCGAGCAGCTCGTGCTTCGCCTGGACGAGACGCGCTCTCCGCAGCTCGTCGATGGCTCGGTGCTTCGCGGTGGCCATGAGCCAGGCTCCGGGGTTTTCGGGCACACCTGTGACGGGCCACCGCTCGAGCGCGGCGACCAGAGCCTCCTGCGCGATCTCCTCGGCGAGGCTGACGTCACGGACGAGGCGGACGAGCCTCGCCGTGACCTTTCCCGCCTCGGCCCGCCAGATCGCTTCGACGGGGTGGATGTCCGGAGCCTGCACCGCTCCGGATCAAAGCATCGTCACCCGGGGAACACCATAACCTCACGAAGCTCGACGCCGGCGGAGCGCGCGCCCGGGCACTTGCCGGCCCACTCGATGGCCTCCTCGCGCGACTTCACATCGATGATGTAGTAGCCGCCGACGACCTCCTTGGCCTCGGTGAAGGGTCCGTCGATCACGACGCGACGACCTTCCTTGTACGAGATGCGCGCGCCCTTCGAGCTCGGCAGGAGAGCGTTGCCGTGGAGCATGACGCCGGCCTTCTTGAGCTCGGCGGTGTACGCCCCGTACGCCGCGTGCATTTCCTTGCCCTGCTCGACGGTCGCCTTCGCCTGGGCCTTCTCGTCACTGTTGATCACGATCATGAATTGCATGGCGCATTCTCCTGCTGAGAGGCCCGCATCGTGGGCCCAACTCCACATCGATCCAAGGCCCGCGAGATCGACAGGGCGGATGTCGATTTCTCGATTTCGCAACTACTCGAAACTCCGAGATTCGTACTCCCTGGGGGGTATGGCCTCCGGAAGAGCCGAGCCTATCGTCGGAGGCAGGGGGATCGTCCGATGGGGGAATCGTCCGAAGAGCTGTTCAGGACCGCGTTCGGTCCCGAGTCGGGGACCGGCTATCGACTGAGCCGCGCGCTCGCGAGCTCGTTCCGCGGCAAAGCCATCGTCGAAGGGCTCTCCGATCCGTTCGACCTCGACGAGTACGCCGCCGCGGGCAAGTGCGTCGTGAAGCACCGCGTCTCTCCTCACGGGTTCATCGAGACCGACTGGAGCCGCTCGCACGGTCTTTCGCGCAGAACGGAGACCGCGGTCGCGGACGTGACCTGGGAGGGCGACGAGGTCGTGGTCGCCCGCGCTCGATGGTCCGAGGGCTGGGGCACCAAGGTGCGTCACTGGGTCATCGCCGATGACGAGGCTCTTGCCCGCCGCTTCGCCGACGCGGTGTCTGCATACTGCAACGAACCACACGACGCGGTGCTGACGTTTGCCGGCGGTTGCTGGTCGAAGAGCCACACGTTGTGGAAGGAGATCCAGAGCGCGTCGTTCGACGAGCTGGTGCTCGCGGGGAACCTCGGCGAGGAGATCCGCGACGACTTCGCGTCGTTCAT
>JAXDMI010000595.1:0-3098 GCA_034666145.1 Myxococcales bacterium
GAGGTCGGCGGCGGCTTCGGCGATGCCAACGTCAGCGCTCGCTACGACTTTCTCTATGCCGGTCGCGATCGCTACGTGCCGGGGATTGCGGCGCTCGTCGGGCTCACGATGCCCACGGGAACTGCGCCCGAGGAGGCGACGAACGCGTCGCTCACCGACGCGACGGGCATCGGCGCGTTCCAGGGCAACATCGGCCTGGCGCTCGAGCAGCTGTGGGACGGCTGGCTCGTCTCCGCCTACGGCATCGTCGCGAAGCGAGCGTCGCGCACGGTGAAGGGGAAGAACGGCGGCCCCGACACGAGATCGGCGCTGGGAACGCAATGGACCGCGCTGGTCGCCGTCGCGTACTCGCTGCCGAAGGACTTCGCCGTTGCCCTCTCGGCGTCGTACACGGGCGAAGGCAACGCCGACGTAGACGGCGTCGAGGTGAGCAACTCGGCACGACGCGTGCCCATCGTCGGCCTGAGCGGCGTCGCTCCGGTGAGCGATCACTTTCGCTTCCAGGGCGGATTCACCACGAATCCGCCGATCCCATCGCTGGGCAAGAACCAACCGGCCACCGTTGGCGTGTCCGTCACGGCGCTCTACGCATGGTACTGAGACGCGCATCGGCCGCAGTGCTCCTCGCGATGCTCGGTGCCTTTGCGGCCTGCACGCCCGCGCCGCCGGCCTACGTGCCGGCATGGCCACCGCTCACCGTCGTCGATACGAACGGTGCGAGCACGACGCTGCCTGCCGATCTCGCACGCTCGAAGCTCACCGTGCTCGTGTTCTATGCCGAGCACTGTCCGTGCTTTCGCGTTCACGAGGAGCGCCTCGTCGAGCTCGAGCGCGCCTACGGTCCGCGGGGCGTGCGGGTGCTCTTCGTGGACTCCGAGATCTCGGCCAACGTCGAGCGTGACAGGCGAGCGGCGTCGGAGCGTGGCCTGCCCGCCATCGCCCTCGACCCCGGCGCGAAGCTCGCGGACGCCGTCGGTGCCGAGTACGCGAGTTACTCGGTCGTGCTCGATCCGCAGGGGCGCGTGCGCTATCGAGGTGGCATCGACTCCGACAAGGATCGCCTGCACGATGACGCAACGAGCTTCCTGCGCGACGCAGTCGACGACCTCATGGCCGGTCGCGAGCCGCGCGTTGCGGAGGGCAAGGCGCTCGGCTGCGCGCTGCAGAAGCGATGATGCTGATGCGCGCTGATGAAAACGTGTCGGGTGCGTCAAAAGACCACGCGGTCAGGAGCGTTCGCTTGAATCATCATCATCGAATGAGCTCTGCATCCTTTCGTCTAGCCCTCGTCTCCGGCCTCGGTACCTGCGCGCTCGTCGTCGCGTGCTCGTCCTCGACGTCGTCGACGCCTGCTCCGACGCCGGCGTCGTTCTCGACCGCCGCCGCCGTGACGGGCGCCGCCGACACCCACTGCGCAGGAAAGCTCACAGAAGTGAGCCAGGCGGCGTGCCACGCGACCCCGGCGGCCGAGGATGCGGGAACGGCCGACGATGCGGGCCACACCGACACCGATAGCGGCGCGCCCGCTGCGGTCGACTACGGTCCGACGCAGAACGGCTCCGAGGGTGAGGACGACGACTGCAAGTACCACGTGAAGTGGCAGTCCACCGCCGTCACCCAGAACAGCGACGTGACGTTCCAGATCGTCGCCACCGTTCGCAAGGACAACTCGGCGCTCGCGGGCGCCGAGCCCTTCGCGGAGATCTTCCTGAACGAAACGCACCCCGCGCCGAACACGAAGGTCGTGACCACCGAGACGTCACCGGGCACGTACACCATCGGGCCGGTGCGCTTCGATGCGTCGGGCAACTGGAACGTGCGCTTCCACTTCAACGATCAGTGCACCGACAGCGAAGAGTCTCCGCACGGGCACGCCGCATTCTTCGTCAAGGTCCCGTGACCGTACGCGCCGCGCTCGTGATCGCGCTCGCCAGCGCAGCGTCGTTCGCAGCGATGGCGGCGTGCACGAGCGCGGATACGTCGTCGTCGTCGTCGTCGTCGAGCAGCGGCGGCGCGTGCCCCGACGATCTGCCGGCGGCATGTCCGGCGGTCGCGCCGTCGTACGCGAAGGACGTCGCGCCCGTGATCCAAGGAGCGTGCACGCCGTGCCACGCGCCGGGAGGCGAGCAGGCGAGTCGCACGCTCGTCGACTATGCCGGCGCGTTCGCGAATCGCAGCCCGATGCTCAATCAAGTGCACGCCTGCCGGATGCCACCGGCCAACGCGCCGCCGCTCGGCGCTGACGGCCGCAAGGTGCTCCTCACGTGGCTCGTGTGCGGCGCGCCGAACAACTGAAGGACGTCGATCGCCGGCTCACTCACGCGTGACGCGGATGCCGACGTAGTAGATCGGTTGGCCCTGATCGCCGACGTCGACGCGATGCACCGCGCCGTCCTTCGCGAGCGCGGCTTCGAGCGCGGTGTACGCGATGTCGACGGCGCCGATGAGCTCGTTGGGACGCGGGCTGTCGTCGTCCTCCATCACGATGCGGAAGCGCGTGCCTCGCTCGAGCGGGACATGCGCCCACGCGACGCCCGGTGCCCACGACGGCCGATACGTGTCGCGCTGCACGGGGAGGAGGCGCATCTCTCTCCGGCACGACGGCGAGAGGATCAGCGTGACGGCGCCGATCGGATCGGGCTTGCCCCACGGCTCGGCGTCGTGCGCGGCGATCTGCTCGGTGACGCGTGCATAGCCGTTGGGACCGGAGCGCGCGACGCGCAGACCCGCGCGCGTGAGCTCGGGAACGACGTGCGGGCTGTCCCATGCGAGACCGTCGTCGTGCGAGAGCGCGAGGACGGCATCGACGAACGACACGGTGACCGTGATCCCCTCGTTCGCCGAGTCGCCCGACGCGCGCGCGTGGTCGTGGTTGCCATAGGCGACGCCTTCGCGCGCAGACGTCGGCGCCGGCGCAGACGGCGCGCCGCAGCCGAGCGCGCACGAGAGCACGCAAGCGAGCGCGAGCGGCAGAGGCGATCGCGCCGTACGATGGAGGGCGCGACGAGGCTGTGGAGGCACGGCTGGTGGCAAGCGGTGATTCCCGCTTTATCGTAGCCTCGCGAGCGGGCTCGCGCCTGCGTGCTAGGCTTTCTCCG
>JAXDMI010000596.1:0-4162 GCA_034666145.1 Myxococcales bacterium
GACGGAGGATTTCACGCCCGCCGACGTGCGCGCCGTGAGCGCGGCACGCATGCCCGTCGTGCCCGTGCGCTCCACGGCTCCGAAGCGAAGGCCGCAGTCCCATGCGCTCGTGTTCGTCATCGCGCTGCTTGCCGTGCTCGTCGTCGGCGCGCTCGCGATCGTCGCGCTCCTGATCGTCCTCGAACGCCGCTGAGCGCGCGCGGGAGCGACGGCTGCTACGCGCGGCGCGCCAACGGTGCCGACGCGAGCCACGCGTCGATGTCCACCAGCGCGCGCTCCGACATGAACTGATAGCGATCGCGCTTCTTGAGGCGGCGATTCTCGGCCGGCGGCATGCACGCCCACGTGATGTTCGACGGCTGGAAGCGCTCGTTCGGCCGCATGAGATGCGTGCGGATGCCGCCGAGCGCGGTGGTCTCCGGTGGCGGCGCCAGCGTGTGGCCACCGAGCGACTGCGCGAGGAGGATCGCGCAGACGAGACCGCCGGCGCAGCTCTCGACATAGCCTTCGACGCCCGTGATCTGACCGGCGAGGAAAACGTTGGGTCGCGCGCGCATCTGCATGCGCTCGTCGAGCAGCTTCGGCGCGTCGACGAACGTGTTGCGATGAACGCTGCCATAGCGGAGGAACTCCGCCTCCTCGAGGCCGGGGATCATGCGCAACACCCGCGCCTGATCGCCCCACGTCATGCGCGTTTGGAAGCCGACGAGGTTGTACGCGGTGGCCGCCTGATCCTCGGCGCGGAGCTGCACGACCGCGTACGGCCTGCGGCCGGTGCGCGGGTTGGTGAGGCCGACGGGCTTCATCGGTCCGAACGCGAGCGTCATCTCGCCACGCGAGGCCATGACCTCGACGGGCAAGCAGCCCTCGAAGTAACGGACCTCCTCGAAGGAGCGCGGCTCCACCTTCTGGGCAGCGACGATCGCGGCGACGAACGCCTTGTAGCCGGCCTCATCGAAGGGGCAGTTGATGTACGCCTCGTCACCGAGCGCCTCGGCGTCGCGCGCATCGCGCTGTCCGGTGCCGGCCGCCTCTGCGCTCGCCGCGGTCTCGTCGACGGGCGCGCCCTTGCCCCAGCGTGACTGGCGGAAGACCTTCTCCTCGTCGATGGAGTCGGCGCTGACGATCGGCGCGATGGCGTCGTAATACGCGAGATGCTGCGCGCCGACCGCGGCCGCGATGTCCGCCGCGAGGTCGTCACCGGTGAGCGGCCCGGTCGCGAGGATCACCGGATGCTCCGCCGTCGCTTGCGGAATGGCGCGAACGATCTCGTGGCGGACGACGATCCGCGGATGCGCAGCGATGCGCGCGGTGACCTCCTTCGCGAAGACCTCGCGATCGACGGCGAGCGCGCCGCCGGCGGGGACCTTCGCCACCTCGGCAGCCGCCATCACCAGCGAGCCGCATCGACGGAGCTCCTCTTTGAGGAGGCCAACCGCATTGACCAGCGCCGCGCCGCGCATCGAGTTCGAGCAGACCAGCTCGCAGAGGTCGTCACTGTTCTGAGCCGGTGTACGCGCGTGTGGCTTCTGCTCGATGAGCTCGACGTCGATCCCACGTTCTGCGAGCTGGAACGCAGCTTCGCAGCCGGCGAGACCCGCGCCTACCACAGTCACCTTCAACGGCATGGGCGCGTGCTTAGCCCTGCCCCGCCATGTGGACAAGCCCTCGGTTTCCCGTCGTGCTGATATGCTCGGCAGGCATGGCCTCGCCGCAGATCAAAGCGGGTGACGTCCTCGACCGAAAGTATCGCGTCGAACGTGTGCTCGGCACCGGCGGCATGGGCATGGTCGTGGCGGCGCGTCACGTGCAACTGGGCCAGCGCGTCGCGCTGAAGTTCATGTTGAAGGAGGCGCTGGCCGATCCCGGCAACGCCGAACGCTTCGCGCGCGAGGCCCGCGCAGCCGTGCGCCTGCAGAGCCCGCACACGGCAAAAGTGCTCGACGTCGGCAAGCTGAAGAACGGCGAGCCGTACATGGTCATGGATTACCTCGACGGCCAGGACCTCGACGAGGTCTTGCAGCGCAACGGCGCCATGACGCCGCACATGGCCGTCGAGTACATCCTGCAGGCGTGCGAGGCGTTCGCCGAGGCGCACAGCCTCGGGATGATCCATCGAGACATCAAGCTGAAGAACCTGTTCCTCGTGAAGACCGTCGACGGTCGTCCGCTCGTGAAGGTCCTCGATTTCGGGCTCGCCAAGACCATCGGCGCGCTCGGCGACGTCTCGCTCACCGCGACGAGCGCGGTCTTCGGATCGCCTCAGTACATGTCTCCGGAGCAGATGCGCTCCGCGAAGGACGTCGACACGCGCAGCGACATCTGGTCGATCGGCGTGTGTCTCTACGAGCTGCTCACGGCGCGCTTGCCGTTCGACGCCGCCGGTCTCGCCGAGATCTGCGCGATGGTCCTCAAGGACCCCGTCCCGCCGCCGTCGAAGTGGGCGATCGGTCTCCCGCCCGATCTCGACGCCGTCGTCGTGAAGTGCCTCGAGAAGGATCCCAAGAATCGCTACCAGACCGTCGCAGAGCTCGCGTTCGCGCTCGAGCCGTGGACCGCGATCGAAGGCTCCGCGAACCGCATCCTGCACGTCATGCAGACGGTGCAGAAGACGGACATCCCGACGCTCGTCAACGCCGACCCCACGTCGCTCGGACACGACGGTCCGAAGACCATGGATGCGTGGGACTCGGGCGAGCGCACCCGTCCGACGACGAAGAACGTGCCGCCGATCGCCTGGGTGCTCGGTGGATTCCTCACGCTCGCGATCCTCGGCATCGTCTTCGGCGGCGCCGCGGTCCTCGCGAACAAGGCCGGCAGGAAAACGGTGACGACGGCGACCGCCGCGGCGGGTGATCAGGGGGCCGCGTCTGCTCCGCTCACGCCCGTGCCGGTCCCGTTGCCCGTTCCGGACGTCGCGCCGTCCGAGACCGCAGTAGCCACCATGGCGCCGCCTCAGGTGGTCGCGCCCGCGACGCCGGCGCCGGCGCCGACCGACGCACAGCCGGCGCCGCCCGAGCCTCCGCCGCTCGCGACCGCCGCAACGACGACGACGCCGGCGACCGTCGCGCTTCCCGCGCCGCCGATCGTGAAGCCCCCCGTGCCGCCGAGCGCCCATCCGCCGAAGCCTCCGGCGACGGCGCCGACGACGAAGCCCGCGCCGTCCGCGAAGCCCGGCGGCAAGCCGGTGCCGTCGCCGTTTGATCATCTCTGAGCGAGCGCGCCCGCGCGCGCCGCATGTTCCTTCAAATCACGCGCGCGATGCCCCACAATGGCGCGATGCGGCGGAGCCTCGCCATCTTCGTCCTCGGCGCGATCCTCGCCGCCTCGCATCCGGCGTGGGCCGACACCGCGGAGGCCACGAAGGCCTTCGAAGAAGGACGGAAGCTCCGCGATCAACGCGACTTCGAGAAGGCCGCCGCGGCGTTCGAACGGAGCATCGCGGCCGAGCGGTCGATCGGTGCATTCTACAACTTGGGGTTCTCGTACGAGCAGCTGGGACGCACGCGCGACGCGCTCGACGCGTACCGGTCGTCCGCGGCGATCGCGAAGGAGAAGAGCGACCCGCGCGAGAAGGAAGCGAACGAGGCGGTCGGCAAGCTCCTCGACACACACAACTACGTCACGTTGGTCGTCTCCGACGACCTCGCCACCGCCGCCGGCGTGCGCATCGTCGTCGACGGCGAGCCCGTGCCGCCGAGGCAAGCCAAGGGCGAGATCTTCCGGTCGGCGTCGCAGCACGAGATCCTGGTCTCTGCCCCCGGTCACAAGGACCTGCGTCTGCAGGCGTCCAACAAGCAGCCCGTGAACGTGATCCTGGGTGAGCCGCTCACGGCGACGGTCACGCCTCCGCCGCCGCCACCTGTTCCGCCTCCCGAGGAGCCCACGGGCGGTGGCTGGGGCTGGCAGAAATGGACGGGCTCGGGGATGATCGCCGGCGGCGTCGTCAGCCTCGTCGTCACCGCGGCTCTGTTTTTCCCCTACCTCAGCGAACGTCTCAGCTTGGACAGCGAGGCCGGGCGGCTCTGCCCCGGCAACAAGTGTCCGCGCGGCGAAGCGACGAACGACCTCGTCGCGCGCAACAACGCCAACATCCAGGACGCCGACGACAAGCGCGTCCCGATGATCGTCACGGGCGTGCTCGGCGGGCTCTTGATCGGAG
>JAXDMI010000597.1:0-9099 GCA_034666145.1 Myxococcales bacterium
CGAATCGACGAAGCAGGACGAGCCGCTGTGCACGGCCGACCAGCTCACGCAGGCGATCGCCAAGGACCTCGCTCGTACGCCCGCCGACGTCATCGCCGCGAACGGCGGCCCGCGCCCGCAGCTGTTCGCGTTCGCGACGCTGGCGAAGACCGGGAAGCTTCCGGCGTCGATCACGAATGCGCATGCGCGCCGTCGCTATGCGGTCAGCCAGCCGAAGGAACCGGAATGCGACAACACGCTGTCGCCGGGCACGGCGTGCCATTGCGAAGAGGCGATCCTCCGCGATCAGACCTGCAGGAACCCCGAGAGCAAGGTGGTGAGCGTCGGCGTGTGCAAGTTCGAGATCGACGACAAGCAGAAGAAGATTTCGAACGTGGTCGCGACACCTCCGCCGTGAACGCAGAGCTGGGGCGTCACGCCGTCACTCGACGAGCGGCGGGCCGGCGCGTGCGCGGTCCTTCTTGGCCTCGAGGGCCTCGAGCGTCTTCGGCCAGTCGCCTCGCATGAGGCGCGACAGCGAGCGATCGGCGAGGAGCTTGCCGTCGGTCTGGCACGCGGGGCAGTAGTTCATCTCGTTGTCGGCGTAACGAATGCGCTGCACGCGTCCGTTGCAGCGTGGACAGGGCTTGCCGTACTTGCCGTGCACCGCCATCTCCGGCTGGAACGCCGTGACCTGCTCCGGGAAGTCGCCGGAGCGCGCGCGCAGCCGATCGGTCCACGTCACGAGCACCTCGCGGATCGACGCGTGGAGCGTGCGGATCTCCTCGTCGGTGAGGCGCGACGTGAGCTTCACCGGCGACATGCGTGCATGATGCAAGATCTCGTCGGAGTACGCGTTGCCGATGCCGCTGAAGAGATGTGGATCGGTGAGCGCGCGCTTCAGCGTGTGATTCTCGGAGCGCAGGCGCTCGGCGAATTCGTCGGTGCTCGCCTCGAGGACCTCGAGGCCGTCGGGCGCGAGGGCAAGGAGCGCGGTCTCGCCGCGAACGAGATGCAGGCTCGCGCGCTTCTTGCTGCTCGCCTCGGTGAAGATGAGCGTGCCGGCATCCTTCTCGGCCGCGTTCTTGGCGGTGGCCGGCCCGAAGTCGAACGCGGCGAGCCCTATTTTCCCGGGCACCCCGGCGCCGTGTGGCTTCCAGCGGAAACGCCCCGCGACCATGAGGTGGATGACGAGATGGAGCTCGTCGTCCTTCTTCGCCTTGCCCTTCGCTTCCGTCTCGAACGTGAGCACGATGCGCTTGCCCAGACGCGACACGCGCGTCACCACGCGTCCGTTGACGGTGGCGATCGGCGGGTCGGCCGTGCGCAGCAGGAACGGGCTCGCGAGGCGGATGCGCTCGAGCGGGTGGCCCACCGTCCGCCGCGCGACGTGCTCGATGTAGACCGTGACGTCCGGCAGCTCCGGCATGACGCACGAGTCTAGCACTCGCTCGTCAGCGACGCGTACGGCGGCGCAGGAACGCGACCGCTGCGATGGCGCTCACGGCCGCCAAGGCCCAGCTCCCGAAGGCGGTGTGGCGCTTGGGGGCGCTCACGCAGGCGTCTCGAGAGCCGCTGCCAGCGCTGGCCTCGTCGTCGTATCCAGCTGCATAGTGCACGTTGCTCAGGGGCGTCTGTTCGGCCGCCGCTTCGAGCTTCAGGTCGCCCGCCGACAGCGCGTTCGCCGGCAGGTTGGCGCGCAGGCGCGTGACCCAGACATCGGTGGCGTTGAGACCGCGCAGCGCGACGTCGATGTCGTCGAGATAGAGACACTCCGCGTTCGACGAAGGGGAGGGCACGTCGCCGGCGTTCGGGTTGGTGGGCTCGCTGCCGCCGTCGGACGTCGCACCGCCATCAGCGGTGCCGCCGTCTGCGTCACCACCGTCGGCGAGATCGCCGCCGTCGCCGTCGCCGCCGTCGGGATCGCCCGCGTCGGCTCCAGCGTCCGGATCGATCGCGGCCGCGTCACCCGCGTCACCTGCATCGCCGTTCCTGCTGGCGTCGACGCTCGCGTCTTGCTCGCCGATCCCCGCGTCGGCACCGTTTCGGCACGGCGTCGTGAACGGCGATTGTCCGGCGGGCGTATTCGGCGATCCCGACGTACCGGTGCCGGTGCCGGTGCTCGTGCCCGTTGCCGACCCGTACCGCGAGCCACACTGGCTGTAATAGGTGTCGGCGAGAGCGGGGACTGCGCCGCTCCCCGTCGGGACGTACCCGGGCGCCCGGGCGCCGCCGAAGCGCGGATCGTACGCGGTGAAGAGCTGCGGCTTGTCCGCGTACTCGCTCACCCATGTGCGGCCGTTCTGTCCTGCCATGAGCGAGTCGACGAGCGACTCGTAGTTCGACTTGTTCTGCGTGCGGCTCCACGTGACCTTCGCATCGTCGATGAGCGCGTGCGGGAAGTTCTGCGGCTGGTAACGCCCCTCGGAGATCACATAGAGCGTGATTCCGACGCGCGCGCCGACGCCTGCCGCCACCATGCGCAGCGGCAACGTCGGGTCGGCGCCTTGCGTGACGATGCGCACCGGCTGCATCGAGCGCTCGCCGCAGTCGGGACGCAGGCGCAGCGCGATGAAGTCGAACGACTCCGCGACGTACGCGTCGATGACCGGCTCGACCGCCGCGGGGATGTCGTACGCATGGCTCTTCAGCCACTTGCGGAGTGCCGCGGGATCGGTCGCGCGCAGCGTCACCGTCTCGTACGGACCGACCACCGCCTGCGAGAGGATCTGCACCTGTCCCGGCCCGGGCACGGCGTCGGCGCTGAACGCCGACGTCACGCTGCTGCAGCCGGTGAGCCCGCAGCCGTAGTTTCCACCGTAGGTCTGCGGCGCGATCACGGTGGGCTGCGTGCTCGCGTCGAGGGCGGTGAAGAATGCATCGTTCGACAGCTCCAGCTTCGCTCCGGCGCGAACGGGGAGCACCCACGCAAACTCGGCGGGATCACCGCTGTAGCGAATCTGATCCCAGAGCACGGTCTGCGTCTGCGAGACCGACAGCGCCATGCGGTGATCGGTGACGACAGTGCGTTCGGTCTGCTGCACGAAGCAGCCACCGCACGCGTCGGCACGTCCGGGATCGACCAGCGCAACGCCGGTGGCGAGGAGGGAACACGCAACGCCGCGAAGGACACGAACGCCGACAAGCGAAGACGACTTCATGAGATGACCCGCTTCGCAACGTGTGTGCCGCGCGTGGCACAGTCGCGACGACCACGGTTTCGCCCAGTGAAACAAGGCTCCTCGTCGATGCGGCGCAACGCGCGGTCGGACATTGGTCGGGTAGCGCGCGACACGTTCGCCATACCCGACGTTCCTCGGTGCTCGCGATGCACTATCCTGTTCGGCCGTGAGCGACGACACCTTCACCGTCCGCGCGATGACCGCTGCCGACCTGCCGGGCGCAGCGCGTCTCGCCGGCAAGCTCGTACGCATGCACTACGAGATCGATCCGCTGCGTTACCTCCATCTCCCGAACCCCGAGGCCGGCTACGCGCGCTACTTCGCCGGCGAGCTCGAGAGCGACCGCGTCGTGCTCCTCGTCGCCGAGCGCACGTCAGGCGCGCGCGCGCCTTCGAACGACCCCGGTGACGCCATCGTCGGCTACGCCTACGGCCGTCTCGAGTCGCGCAGCTACAACGAGCTCCTCGATGCATGCGGCAAGCTGCACGACGTCCTCGTCGACGAGAGCGCGCGTGGTCATGGGCTCGGCGAGCAGCTCGTGTCCGAGGTGATCCGCAGGCTCACCGAGCGCGGCGCGCCTCGCGTCGTCCTCCTCACCGCCGTGCAGAACGAAGCGGCGCAGCATCTCTTCGCGAAGCTCGGATTTCGCACCACGATGCTGGAGATGACGCGCGAGGCGAATCCGAAGGCGGCAGCGCCGAAGGCGTAGAAGCCGTAGAACGCGCCGAAGCGTCGAGACGAGCTGTAAGGCAGGGCCCGGGGCGGCGTTGAACCCGTCGACCCCATGATGCTGCCCCGCTCCCGCCTCCTTGGTTCGATTCCCGTCGTTCTCACCCTCCTCGCTGCGCAGACCGGCTGTGGCGCGAGCGCTCCCGGCAAGGCTCCTCGCGGTGCGGAGTCGATGTCGGCACCGATGTCGGCAAGGTCGACCGGCGCGGCGCCCGCGACGGAGGCGGCTCAGCCCGGCTATCCGTCGGCGCCGTCGGCTCCGATGTCGGACGCATCCGCATCCGCATCCGCGCCCGCGCCTGCCCCCGCCCCCGCGCCGGCCCCCGGCGCTCCGACGCGGGCTGCCGCGGCGTCTCTCGCGACGCCCGCGACGCCGCCGAAGAACGCCGACACGAAGTCGGCAAAGAACGCCGGCCCGACGACGCGCGCGCCCGTCATCATCTACCAGGGCGACCTCCACATGATGACCGACGAGGAGGCGATCCCGAAGACCATCGACAAGGTCATCGACGTCGCGGAGAGCCTCGGTGGTCACATCGCCGGTCGCAAGGATCAGAGCGTCCAGATCAAGGTGCCCTCGGCGAGCTTCCGCGAGGCGATGACGAAGATCGAAGCGATCGGCGGCGTCGTGAATCGGTCGGTCACCGCCGACGACGTGTCCGAGGAGTTCCACGACCTCGAGGTGCGGCTCGGCAACCTTCGCGGCACGCGCACGCGCCTCCAGGACTTCCTCGGCAAGGCCAACGGCATCCAGGACATGCTCACCGTCGAGCGAGAGCTCGAACGCGTCGCCCTCGAGATCGATCGCATCGAAGGTCGTCTCGAGTTCCTGCGCACGCGCGCTTCGATGTCGGTCATCTCGGTGGCGCTGACGCCCAAGCCGAAGGTGATCCCGATCGTCGTCGCGCCTCCGCCGCCTCCGCCGCCACGGCGCAACGGCGTCGACCTGCCCATTTCGTGGGTCGGCGAGGTCGGTATCGATCCCCTCCTGTCGCTTCGCAAGTGAGACGAACCATGTATATCGCACGCATCCTCAGCTCGATCACGCTCGCTGCCACGCTCCTTCTCGGTCCTGCTGCCTGCACGCACGGCGCCAAGCTCGAGACCCCCAACGGCTTCGCCACCCTCGACGAGGACGGCGCGTACAGCTACCGCGCGACGAGCGCGAGGGGCGTCGTCCTCGCGACGCGCACCGAGAAGAACGATGTCAAGGCGAACACCGAGTTCTGGGCCGAGACGCTCGACGCAAAGCTCCGCGACCGCGGCTATGTCGCCGACGGCACGCGCGACGTGAAGACGTCGAAGGGCCTCGCCGGCACGCAGCTCCGCTACACGACGACCAAGAACGGCCGCGAGCATCGCTACTGGGTGACCGTGTTCGCCACCGCGAAGAAGGTCTTCGTGGTCGAAGCGGCCGGCGACAAGGAGCCGTTCGACAAAGCCGTGGCCTCCGTCGACCGCGCCATCGCCTCGCTCGACGCGACCGACTGAGGGCATCGCCCGGTCACTTCGGGGGGCGCCAGCGAACAGGCAACAGGAATGCGAACGCCGGGTGAGTCGGGAGCGGTTTCCCGCCTCAATCAAGCCACTCGGTCTTCAACGACCTGTTGCCTGTTCTCTGCCGCCCCCCCCCGACCCAGGGTCATTTCGGCTTTTACGACCCAGGGTCATTTCCCCCGTTCCTGACCCAGGGTCATTTCGGCTCTTACGACCCAGGGTCGGGAGGTGCTCGCCTGACCCAGGGTCATTTCGGCTTTTACGACCCAGGGTCGGGAGGCGCTCGCCTGACCCAGGGTCGTTTCGGGTTTTATGACCCAGGGTCATTTCGGGGTTTACGACCCAGGGTCGGGAGGTGGTCAGTCGGTGGCGAAGGTCATCTCGAAGGCGGCGGTTTGGGCGGCATGACCCGGGGTCGTGCCGATCGAGCGCTTCGGTTGGGAGACGGCGTCCATGACCGCGACGATCTCGCCGTAAGGCATGTCGTTGCCGGCATGCACCACCGCCTTGTCGAACTTCTTGTCGGTCGGATCGCGATGGACGCCCGCCACCTTCCACTCCTCGCTGATGCGCTCGGCGAGCGCCGGGAACGCGACGATGGTCTTGCCGTCCTTGCCCACCTTCGTGCGGCTGGCCTCGCGCGGCACCTCGGCGGTGCGAACGACGGTGGCGCCTTCCTTCCACACGAGGACGAACTTCGACGGATCGCTCGACTGCACGTGGAGTCGCGCCTCGGGCTTGCACGGCGCGCCGGACGCATCGGTGCACGGCGGTACGTCGGTCGCTTGACCGGGGACGTTGGCATTTGCGTCGATGCGTGAGGACTGCACCCATACGGCGGTGATGAGGAGGAACGAGATCGTCACCATGAGGAGATCGATCATCGGGATCATGTTGATCTCCGTATCGACCGACCTACGTCCGCCCTTGCCTCCGCCGTCGACATTCACTCCGCCCATGAGGACCTCCGCAGTTCAGGCTGCAAGGACGTGACTTCCGGTCAGCGCAGAAGTTCCCGCGACTTGCCCGTGGCCTCGAAAGTGCCGCTGACGGCGGAAACGTTCGGCCGGGACGGATGCTAGGATCCAGGGCGTGAAGAGGCCGGGGAAGTCATCGGTTCGTGTCGCGGCCATAGCGGCCGTGACGAGCGTAGCCCTCGTTCTAGGGCTCGCGCCGCTCGCTTGCTCGTCGACGACGGTGACCGCCGCTCCCGTCGCCACCGATGCCGCCGACGGAATCGATGCCGACGACGACGCCGCCGAGGCCGCTGTCGACGCGGCGCGCATGAAGGGGTGCCCCGGGCAAACCCCGGCGACGTACGCGTGGCAACCGCCGGTCGCGGCGCAGCTCACGGCGTGCGCCGAGGGCGATCTCTCCAAGCTCGCCACCGCGATCGCGCAGAAATCGCTCGTCACCGACGGCGACATCGCCGTCGCGCTCGGTCCGTCCTGCGCAGCGTGCGCGATTGGCCGCGTATCCGATGACCACTGGCGCGCCGTCGTCGCCGGTCACGAGGGCTACATCGGTAACGTGGGCGGCTGCGCGATGCTGCTCGGCGCCAACGAGACGTGCGGCACCGCCATCGATCGCCTGTCGACATGCCTCATCGCCGGATGTGACGGCTGTGCGGATCGAAAAGCGCAGGATGCGTGTGCCGATCAGCTCACCACCGTGGACGGGCCTTGCGCGCCCGCGCTCACGACGATGCGCAAGCAGTGCCCAGCCGCCGCGCTCGTGTCGGCGTTCGACACGAACGGCGTGTGCCAGTCGTTCGTCCAGACGATCCGTCTGTTCTGCGGACCGCGCGCTCAGGACGGCGGCTGAGGCGTCTGAGAGCCGAGCGTCGCGCGGACCTCGTCGAGCGACGGTCGGTCGTTGCGCTCGTGAGAAAGCATGCGGCGGACGAGCGCGAGGAGCGGTGCAGGCACAGTGGAGACGCGCTCGGCGAGATCGACGATCTCGCGCCGCTGGAGTGCGCGCACGATCTGTCCGAAGGACTTGCCGGAGACGGGGCGCTCGCCGGAGAGGCATTCGTAGGTGACCACGCCGAGCGCCCATACGTCGGCGCGGGCATCCACGTCGCGCTCTCCGTAGATCTGCTCGGGCGCCATGTAGTGCGGCGTTCCGAGGATGAGGCCGCTCTCCGTCATCCACCCGGACACGGCGAGATCGAAGCCGGTGGTCAGCTTCGCCATGCCGAAGTCGAGGAGCACCACGCGGCCGTCGTTGCACAGGAAGACGTTCTCGGGCTTGAGATCGCGATGCACGACGCCACGGGCATGAGCGGCGCGCGTCGCCTCGACGAGCGGCAGGAGGACAGCGATCGCTTCGTGGAGCTCGAGCCGCGATACGCGGCCGAGTCGTGCCCCGAGGCTCTCGCCTTCGAGCAGATCCATGACGAGCACGACGTCCTCGCCGATGAGCACCACCTCCTTGACGTCGAGGATGCCGGGATGCTCGAAGGACTGCATCACCTCGGCCTCGCGGAGGAAGCGCTTCTTGTCGGCGGCGCTCACCTCCTTCAAGAGCTTGAGGGCGACCGGCGTATCACCGGCGCGCTCGTCACGAGCCGCCCAGACGACGCCCATTCCGCCTTCGCCGACGAGGCGCTCGAGCCGGAAGCGATCGGCGAGGCGATCGCCCGGCGAGAGGCGCGACGCCGTGACGTGACGGGTGAGGTCGACCTCCGTCGGCTGCAACGCGAGTGGGGGAGCAGCGTCGCTCGCGACCATGGCGAGGAGCTCGAGGCACGCCGAGCACACGTCGAGGTGCTTCTCGACGGCGGCGCGCTGCTCCTTCGGCATACGCTGCTCGAGGAGGCCGAGGACGTCGTTCTCGTCGAGGTGCTCCACGCCTCGCAAGATACGCTACCTTCGGGCGATGCGATCAGGTGAGCCGCTTCGCGAACGGATCGCCGAGGCGCGTCGTGCGCTTCCCCCGATCGCGCTCGGCGACGAGGACCTCGAGGCGCACGTCCTCCGGTGGTCGGCGGCAGCGGAGAGCGGCGACGTCGAGGTCGCGGATCTCGTGCTGGCGCGCGCCTGTGCGGCGGGCGAGCCGACGGCGCTTGCGCACCTCGATGCCACGTTCGGCGGCGACATGGTCGCGGCGCTCTCCACGTTCCGCGCCGATCGCGACTTCATCGACGAGGTTCTTCAGGCGGTCCGCGAGAAGCTGTTCGTCGGCGCCTCGCCGAAGATCCTCGACTACGCCGGGCGCGGCTCGCTGCGCGCATGGCTCCGCGCGGTCGTCGTGCGCGCCGCGTTGAATGCGCGGCGCCGTAGGGTCACCGATCCCGGGCCGTCGGCGACGGACGATGCGCTCCTCGAGATCGCCGCGCCGTCGGGCGATCCCGAGCTCGCGGAGATCGTCGCGAAGTATGGAGGCGCGTACAAGCACGCGGTCCACGAGGCGCTCGCCGATCTGCCGCCCGAGGACCGCAACGTGCTGCGGCTCTCGTTGCTCGAGGGGCTCGGCATCGACGCGATCGCACGCATCTACGCGGTCCATCGAGCGACCGTGGCGCGGTGGATCGGGAGGGCACGCGAGGCGGTCGTCGAGGGCGCGCGGCGCCGGCTCGGCGAGAGCACGCGCCTCGACGCGGCGGAGGTGGCGAGCATCGCGCGCGCGTGTCGCACGACGCTCGAGCTGAGCCTCGTTCGTGCGCTCGAACGCCCTTGAAACGCCTGTAAACAAGGGCGATCGGCAGAAT
>JAXDMI010000598.1:0-16294 GCA_034666145.1 Myxococcales bacterium
GCGTATCGCGCATGCGCTGCGCTCGGCGGTCCGAAGGCCGGCGAGGACAGCTTCCTCTCCGCACGCGCCTTCTCGCGTGCCGATCGCGACGGTGATGCGATGCCCGCGTTCGCATCGGTCATCCAGCACTTCCCGCGCACGACGTGGGCCGATCAAGCCGAGTTCCACGTCGCACGCTCGCAGGCGCTCGCCGGGCACTGGAAAGATGGCGCGCACGCGCTCGACGAGTACGTGAAGCACTTCCCGAACGGCCACGACAAGAAGGAGGCCGAGCGCTACCGCGCCATCGCGCACCTCATGGCGCACGACGACAAGATCGCGCGCAAGCTCCTCGAGGATCTCGCCGGCGGCACCGACGACTCGTTCTCGCAGGCACGCTGGCAGAACCTCGCCGCCGTCGCCGCGCTCCGCGACGGCGATCGCACGCATGCCGTCGCGCGCTGGTCGGACGTCGCGCGCGGAAAGCCCCTGACGTGGCCCGCGGTCGTGGCTCGCGCACGGCTCACCGCGGCGAGCGCGCCGCTGCCGCTCACCATCGATCCTCCCGAGACCGGCGACAAACCAGAGCCGCTCGTCGTCGAGCTGCCGCCCCCCGTCGACGTCCTCCATCGCATCGGTCTCGACGGCGACGCCGAAGAGGCGCTGCGCGAGCGCGAGAACGTCGTCACGTCGAACGCGCAGGGTCGCGGCACCGAGGCGCTCTGCGCGGCCTACGCGATGCTCGATCGCGGCAAGCGCCGCTACCAGATCTCGCTGCAGATCCCGCCGTCGCTGCTCACCGCGGCGCCCGGCCCGCGCAATCGCTGGGCGTGGGACTGCGCGTACCCCCGGCCGCACAAGGGGAGCATCCGCACGCACGAGGCGACGTCGAAGCTGCCGCCCGAGCTCCTCTACGCGGTCATGCGCCAGGAGAGCGCGTTCGACGAGGAGGTGGTGTCGCCGGCGCGCGCGGTCGGGCTGCTGCAGCTCATGCCGGACACGGCAAAGACCGTGGCTGGCGATGCCGGCATCCCGTACGAAGAGGGCTGGCTCGTCCACGCCGACCACAACGTGCAACTCGGTGCACTCTACATGCGTGAGCTCCTCGACAAGCTGTCGGGGAACGTGCCGCTCGCCGTTGGCGCCTACAATTCGGGGCTCGAGGCCATCGCGCGCTGGCAATCGCACGCAAAAGGGGAGTCGATCGACGTGTTCGTCGAGACCATCCCGTTCCTCGAGACGCGGGGCTACGTGGTGCGGGTGATGGGCAATCTCGCGCGCTACGGCTTCATGGAGCGCGGCGAAGCAGGCGTTCCGGTCATCGCGCTCGACACGAAGTGACATGAACGGAAGCGAACGGACGCAAAGTAACGCGCTGCGCTATCGACGACCGGGTCCCGCCCTCCCCTTCTGCTAGAGTGGCCGGCCTAACGTGCTCGGGCTCTTTTTCGCAGCCGTTTTCATCGCTCTGAACGGCTTCTTCGTCGCGGCCGAGTTCGCGCTCGTCAAGATCAGCACGACGCTGGCGAACACGCAGAAGGCGCCGCGTGAGGATCCGCGCATCGAGCGCGCGCGCAAGGTGGTCTCGCGGCTCGACCGCTACCTCTCGGTCACCCAGTTCGGCATCACGCTCGCCAGCCTCGGTCTCGGCTGGATCGGCGAGCCCGCGGTGCAGGCGCAGGTCGATCGCGCCGCCCTGTTCATCACCGGACACGAGCCCGGGGAGTACCTCCACTACGTCGTCGTCGTGATCTCCTTCGCGGTGCTGACGTTCGGTCACGTGCTCTTCGGCGAGCTCGTTCCGAAGCTCATCGCCATCCAGCGCTCGGAGAAGGTGGCGCTGGGCTCGGCGCGGCTCCTCCAGATCATCTACATCGTCTTCCAGCCGCTGCTCTTCATCCTCGAGAAGGCAACAAAGGTCATCCTCCGCAGCATGGGCATGAGCTCCGACGCCGCCAGCGAAGGGTCGCTCTCGGAGGACGAGCTCATCGGCATCCTCGCCGCCAGCGCAGCGCGCAGCCCCGGTGGAAAGAGCCGCGCCGATCTCTTCGAGCGTGTCGCGCGCTTCGCCAACCGCACCGCGCGTCATGCGATGGTGCCGCGCGTCGACGTCTTCATGCTTCCCGTGAGCAGCACCGGCGAAGAAGCCGCGAAGCAGCTCCGCACGCATCAGTACTCGCGCGTCGTCCTCACCAAGGACAAGAGCGTCGACGAGGTGGCTGGCTATCTCTACGCGAAGGACTTCCTCCTCGATCCCGAGAACACGAAGCTGCCTTCGCTCGAGAGCGTGAAGCGCGAGCTCCTCTTCGTTCCGGAGACGCAGAGCCTCCTCGACGTGCTCCGCGACATGCAAAAGTCGCAGATTCCCATCGCGGTCGTCGTCGACGAGTACGGCGGCACGAGCGGCATCGTGACGATGGAGGACCTCCTCGAGGAGATCGTCGGCGAGATCCGCGACGAGCTCGACGAGGAAGCGGCGCGCATCGTCAAGGTGAGCAACGAGAGCAACGCGTGGGACGTCGACGCGCGCGCCACGATGGAGGAGCTGCGCCACCTCGGCATCCAGATCGAGGACGAGGAGTCTGCCGAGACCGTCGGCGTCGTGGTGCTGAACCACCTCGGCCGCATCCCGCGCATCGGCGACAAGGTCAATCTGGGCCCGGACGGCACCGCCGAGATCACGAGCGTGAGCCGGCGGCGCATCCTTCGCGTCCGCATCCGCCTCCAGAGCGCGCCGCAGTCACGCCCGTGAACCGCGTCCGTCTCCTCCGCATCGCCGCGGTGCTCGTGACGGTGATCTCCGTCGTGCTCGTGACACGCCTGAAGCTCTCGACCGATCTCACGGAGCTGTTTCCGAAGACCGCCGAAGCCGACATGCTCGCGCGTGTCACGCACGTGTTCGGCGGCGGCGACGTGGCGCCGGTGCTGGTGCGCGGCGAAGACGCCGGCGAAGTCGAGCGCGCCGCGCACGAAGCGGCGATGGCGCTGCGCGGCTGCGAGTCGATCGCGCAGGTGATCGAGGAGATGCCGGCGCCCGCGCCGCGGTCCGGAGAAGCGCCCGATCCCACGGCGACGTGGCGGTTTGCGGGTCCCATCGCGCGCGATGAGCTGGCTCGCGCGCTCACCGAAGAGGGCATGCGGAAGCGCCTGCGCGACACGCGCGCGCTCTTGCTCGCGCCCGGCGCCGGCGAAGTGGCGGACACGCTCGCGCGCGATCCGCTGCGGCTCACGATGATCCCGTGGCAGGGACGCATGGAGCTCGCGGCCGGCGCAAAGGCGAGCGGCGGAGGCGCATTCGTCGCGAAAGAGGGCCGCGCGCGTCTCTTGATCATCGAGCCGCGAGGGCGTGTCTTCGACTCGAAGGCGGCGGCGAAGTTCACGTCGGAGGCGGAGGCCGCGATCGAGAGCGTGCATCGCGCGCATCCCGGCGTGGTGCTCTCGCTCACGGGTGGTCACGTCATCGCCAAGCAGACCGAGGCGATGATGAAGACCGACCTCCAGAAGAGCGGCGTGCTCTCGGTGGTGCTGGCGTCGATCATCTTCGTGCTCACGTTCCGGCGTCCGCGCGCGCTCATTGCCGTGCTCCCGCCGCTCGCCGCGGGGACGTTGTGGACGACCGCGCTCGCCGCGATCGTCTATCCGCATCTCTCGGCCATCGCGACCGCGTTCGCGGCGGTGGTCATCGGCGTCGGCGTCGATACCGGCGTGCACGTCTACGGGCGGCTGCTCGCGGCGCGACGCGAAGGTCATGCGCCGAGCAAGGCCGCGGAGATCGCGCGCAGCGAGACGTGGAAGCCGACGCTCGGCGCAGCGGTCGCCGCCGGCGGAGCGTTCGCATGCCTCGGGCTGAGTGACATCGCCGGCATGCGTCAGCTCGGCGTGCTTTGCGCTGCGGGTGAGGTGCTCACTGCGGTCGCGATCCTGCTCGTGGTGCCCGAGGTCGGTGCTTGGCTGGAGCGCGGGCCGCCGCCGCGCGAGCTGCGTCTTCCGTTCGTGTCGGCGCTCACCGGCACGCGGCCGCGCGCGCTGCTCGCGCTCGGCCTCGCGGTCGGCGCCATCGCGCTGGCGCTCGCGCTCGGTGCGCCGACGCTCGATCACGGCGTGGTGGCCCTCGACGCGAAGGTGCTGCCCGCCGCCGGCGTGTACGACGAGATCTACGAGACCTTCGGCGGCACGCGCGGTCAGCTCCTCGTCGTGTCCGCGGATCCCGACGAGTCTCGCGCGCGGTCGCGCTCGGATGCCGTCGCGGAAGTCGCCGAGAAGCTCGCGCAGAGCGGGACCATCGAAGGCTTCGATGCGCTGGGCACCATCGCGCCTTCCCTCGCCGCGCAAGAGGCGCGCCTCCAGCTCAGAAATGCCCTGGATTTGCCCGAAAAACGGGCACTCTTGACGAAGGTGCTCACCGAGGAGGGCTTCGCGCCCGATGCGTTCGCGCCCGCGCTCGAGGCCTTCGCGCACCCGGCGGACGCGGTCACGGACGTCGCCGCGCGGGACGATGCGGCGATCGCATGGGTGAAGCGGCGGCATCTCGGCAAGGACGACAAGGGCACGATGGCGGTCACGTTCGTTCGCCTCTCGAAAGATCCCGAGAAGGCAGCGGAGGCTCGCGCGTGGCTACGCGCCGCCGACCCCGAAGCGGTGCTCACCGGCTTCGCCGATCTCGAGGTGTCGCTGAAGGACACGATGCGCCGCGATCTGCCGCGCGTGCTCCTCGCCGCGTTCGCGATGGTGGTGGTGGTCCTCGGCGTGTCGCTGCGCAAGGTGAGCGCCATCGCCCTCGCGGTGCTCGTGCTCGTCGTCGAGATCGCGATCGTGCTGCTCTTGTCGCGTGTGCTCGGTGTTCGCTGGCACGTGTATGATGCACTCGTTTTGCCGGTGCTCCTCGGGATCACGCTCGACGAGGCGCTATTCCTCCTCGAGGCGACGAAGCGCAAGGCCTCGGTGGACGACGCGCTCGCCGAGCAAGCGCCGCTCGCGGCGACGACGGCGCTGACGACCGCCGCGGGCTTCGGCGCGCTCGTGGTGTGTCGCTTCGGAGGCCTCGTCGACGTCGGCAAGGTCGGCGCGCTGGGCTCGGCTGCGGGCCTCTTGTGTGCGCTGGTGGTGATCCCCGCGGGATTCAGGGTGTGGATGACACGCCGGAAACGCGCGCCGCGCTAGCAGCGCTACCACTTCGGTGCGATCGGCGTCTTGCGCGACGTCGTCGTCGTACCGTCGCCGCACTGGTTGAAGCCTTCGCCGCCCCAGCAGCGGATGTCGCGATTCGCGCCGTCGACGACGATCGCGAAGTTCACGCCGCCGCCGGACGCGACCGCGACGGCGCCCGACGCGATCGCGGACGTGGCGGCGTAGTTCTGGGACGCGGTGGCGTTGCCGTCACCGAGCTGACCGCCCGAGTTGATGCCCCAGCACTTCACCGCGCCGCCGGCGAGCGCACACGAAGACTCGTCGAACGTGGTGACGGCGGTAACACCCGTGAGCAGCGTCGAGCAGTCTTGCTTCGTGCAGACGGAGGCCGGCACGATGCTGTTGCCGGTGTCCTGACCGTTGCCGATGCGGCCGCTGCCGTTCCCGCCGAAGCACTTCGCGCCGCCGCCCGACGCCGCGCACGTGATGCGGTTTCCGGCCGTGAGGTACGTGGCCGTGAGGCCCGCCACGAAGGCGGGGAACGGATGGCTGGCCGCGCCGGCAGTCTGGCCGACCTGGCCGCTGCCGTTGCCGCCCCAGCACGCCACCTGGTTGCCCGCGAAGACGGCGCACGTGTGATCGTCACCGCCCGCGACGAAGGTCGCTCCGGACGACGGCGTGCACGGCAGAGACGAGGAGCCGGGTTGGCACGTGGTCGTCGGCGTAGCCACGGCCGCGGAGGCCGTGCCGTTCCCGAGCTCGCCCGCTGCGTTGCTGCCCCAACACTTGATCGCTCCGCCCGCGACGATGGCGCAGAAGTGACCGGAGGAGCTGCCCGCGAGGAACGTCACGCCGGTAAGGCCGGATACGACGGTCGGCGTGGAATGGGCTGCCGTGTCGACGCCGACGCCGTTGCCGAGCTCCGCAGACGGATTCGAGCCCCAGCACTTGACGCTTCCGTCACCGAGCAGCGCGCACGTCGTCGCAAACGTCGCCGCGACCGCGATCACGTTGCTGAGGCCGGGCACCTCCATCGGGCGACTGACCACCGGATACGTATTCACGTCCTGCGCGGTCTCGCCGGCTTCGTTGCGGCCCCAGCAGCGGACCTTCTTGTCCGTGAGCACCGCGCACGTGTGGTAGTAGCCGCCGGCGACCTGCGTCACGCCGAGGCACGTGTCCTCGAGGCAGCCGAGCGCGCACAGCTGGGTCTTCGTGGCCGGGCACGTTCCGGCGCTGCACGTCGAAGGCAACGACGCGGTGCCGCCGGCACACGACCCGGCCGAGCCGCATGCCACCGCGGGATAGGTGCATAGTGCACGTTGTGTTCCGTCACAGGCTCCGGCGCAGACGCCCGAGGTGTCGCCGTCGCACTTGCCGTGCTTCGGGGCGCCGGTGACCGCCGAGCACTTGCCCTCGTTGCCGGCGACGTTGCACGCCTCGCACGTACCCGTGCATGCACCGTCGCAGCAGAAGCCGTCGACGCAAGGTGCGCCGTTCGCGCACGCACTGCCGGCGCTGCACGCGATCGCTGGCGTGGCGCCGCCCTCGACGCCGCCCTCCTGGCCGGGCGCGCTCGTCGTTCCGGGGCCGCTCGGGTCGTCACCCACGCACGAGACGATGACGAAGAGCCCGAGGGCGGTGAGCAAGCCAACGAGAGGACGGCGCATCGGTCGACGATATCAAGGACGCGCGAACGCGTCTCGACTGGGATCCACGTGGGTAGCGAGCAGGCCGCGCCCCCCTACCGCGCGGGGCGCGCCGTGACCTTCACGGGCAGCGTCGTCGTCGCGCCGGGTGCAGCGCGCAGCGTGATGGTCCCGGAACCGGCGCTCTTGCCTTCGAGGTCGAAGGCCGAGAGATCGAGCCCGGCGAGCGTCGAGCCGAGCGCCGCGGGCGCCAGCTCCGGATCTTCGACCGTCGCGACCGCGAAGCGTCCATCGCCGAGCCGCACGCGAAACGGATACGTGCCGTAGTCGTTCTCCACGAGCTCGATGCTCGTGATGCGACCGCTCGCCGGCTCGCCCGCGGGCGGCGCGTCGGCGGGATCGACGTCGTTCGTCGTGGAGCTGGTGCCACTCGGTGCCGGCGGAAGCGGCGCGTACACGAAGAGCGCGCGTGCTTCGCTCGGGTCCACCACTTCGAGATCGATCGTGCGGTCCGCGACGCCGGGGTAGCTCCAGCGAAGGACGGTGTGACCGGCGTGCTGGGCCTTGAACGGCGGGTATTCCTGCGTGTCCGCGAACGCGTCGCCATCGGTCGTCGCGATCAGCGCCGTGTCGCCGACCTCGAGGAGCTCGCCGGCCGCGTCCACGACCGAGGCGCGCGGCTTCGTGATCGCGACGCCGGGCAGCACGGGACCGGTCATCGCCGCGAGCTCGCGCGGGTCGGCAGCGAGTCGGATGCGCGCCGCCACTTCGAAGCGCAGCGGGATGTCGTCCTCGTACGTGTTCCCGTCCGCACCACTCTTCAGCGAGACCGCGAGGTGACCGGTCCCCGCACGAGCGCCCGTCACGGTGATGGTCACTGCGCGCGGGTCGGTGGTGTCGGTGGTCACGCCGCACGTGTCGTCGGTGCAGGACGCCGACACGAGCGTGACGGGGTCGGAAGGCCGCCCATCGCAGTGGTCCGGGTCGGGGAGACTACCGCCCTGGATCCGGATCCCGCCGCTCGCGACGCCGTTCTTGTGGAGGCCGAGGCCCGTGCACGGAACGTCGCTCGGGCCGTAGCGCTGCACGGTGACCGTCGCGGCATAGCCGACCGCGAGGAGATCGAGGCGGCTCGAGCCGTAGAAGTAGAGCTGCGAGGTCGTCCCGTTCGCCATGACGCCCTCGTGGCGCGTGTAGCTGCAACCCACCAGCAAGGGAACGAGGACGACGGCAGCGAAGCGAAGTGCACGAGCGAGCATGGAGCGAGATGGCTCGACAGCAAGCGCCGGGCCGTCATCGCTACGCACGATCCGTGGTTAAAATAGGGCCCCTGATGCGAGTCGTGAACGGCACTTCACGGCGCGCCGCACGCTATGGCGCCTTCCACTCTCCCGCGAGGACTCCGTAATAGAGGCAGTCGCACCACTCGCCCTTGTAGAAGCCGTGCTGCCGGAGCTGTCCCTCGCGCTTCATGCCGAGCTTCTCCGCGAGCCGTACCGCGCCCGCGTTCCTCGGATCGCATTCGAGGAAGACGCGATGAAGCCCCTTCTCGCGGAAGCCGACGTCGACGAGGGCGCGCGCCGCTTCCGGCATGAGCCCTCGCCCCCACTGCGAGCGATCGAGAATGAACCAGAGCTCGCCGACGCTTCGTTCCGGCGCCTTGATGTCGAGCCCGACGCGACCGACGAGGCGACCGGAATCGGCGAGCGTGACGGCGAGGTCGTAGCACCATCGGTGGGGCGTACGCGACGCGCGCTCCCGCGCCAGGTAAGCGATGCACTCGGCTGCGGTTCGTGGCTCGTACGACTGATAGCGAACCGCCTCGGCGTCGCTCTCGATCGCGAGCATCGCTTCCCAGTCGCGATCCTCGAGGTCGCGTAGACGCAGCCGTTCCGTTTCCACGTGCATGCGAGCTGCGACTCTACAGATACGGGTTCGCGGAAGTCCCCTGCGGAGAGGCGTATGCGACGGGGCTCGCCGCCGTCGCCGCCATCGCCGGTGCACTCGAGAGCCGAGCCCACGCCGCCTCCTGACGCTTGGTGAGCTGCTGCATGAGGATGATCAGCAGCGCGGCAGCGACGCCGAGCAGCGCATGCGGGAGGAAGTTGGCCGGCCCGACTCTGACGGCCGCGTGCTTGCCCGAGAGATCGAGGTTGGCGAGCGCGACGGCCATCGCGACGAAGCCGTTCGCCATGTAGACGAGCCACCACGCGAGCATCGCGGTCGGGACCGTCGAGGCGCGCCACGGCGTCGTCGCAGTGGGGCCGACGCTCTCGGGGTCGCTCGCCTTGAACACCTCGCGGAGCGCGGCGTAGGGCTTGTACAGGCTCATGATCGGGACGAACCACCAGCCGACGCACCAACCGGGCGTGTATTCGAGATCCTGGTGACCGAAGGCGCGGACGTTCTTCGCGGCGAGGTGGGTCCAGATGAGGAAGAACACCCACGTCGCGATCGAGACGACGCTCGTGGCGAGCCCGAGCACGCCGAGCAGGAGGATGACGCCGAGGTTCTCGGGCGCGGGATGCTGGAGCACGTCTGGAAACGCGACCGAAGCTCCGGTCTGCGCGAACCCGAGCACGACGGTCCCGATCAGGCCCACGATGGTGATCGTCGTCCTCCAGCCGAGCGGCTTGTAGACGAACGGCATGTAGCCGCCGCCGTAAGGTCCCTGGGGTTGGTGCTGGGGAGGCGCGTACGGCGCGTAAGGCGATTGGTCCATGACGTGGATGCGATCGGTAGCAGATCGTGCTGGCGCGTCTACGCACGCGGCGCAGCTTGCGAGTGCCTCCACGTCCGCACTAGAAGAGGTACGTGGCGGATCTCTCCGAGCCGGAAGCGCACGACGTGGGCGCCGCGAGCGCGACATTCGCGTCGGTGTTGCCGCCGGAAGGCGTCGTCGTCAGCCGGATCTCCGAGATCGCGGCGCGCGCCGCGCAGAGCCCTCGCCTCGACGTCGCCGGCGTTCGCGGATGTGCCGACGCGATGGTCATCGCCGGGCTCGCGCGCGCCGGTGGACCGCCGGTCGTGGTCGTCGCCGAGGACGTCGACGCTGCGCGTGCGCTCGCGAAGGACATCACGTTCCTGCTCGGCTCGCCGCTCCGCTCGCCCGGTACCAAGAGCGGAGCGACGCCCGCCGAGGACGACGACCTCGACGACATGAGCGAAGGCGACTCCGTTCTCGTGCTCACCACGTCGGAGTCGTCGCCGTATGCCGACGTCAACCCCGACCGTCGCGCTGCGCTAAGCCGCATGGCCACGCTCGGACATCTCGCGATGGGACGTCCCTTTCGCGTGCTCGTCGTTCCCGCCACCGGCCTCGCGCGCAAGCTCGTCCCGCGTGACGTCGTTCGCGCGCACACGCATCGCGTCATCGCCGATGCCGACCTCGATCGCGACGCGCTCGTCCGCCGGCTCGGCGAGTCGGGGTATCTGCGCGTGCCCGTCGTCGAGGATCCCGGCTCGTTCGCGGTGCGCGGCTCGCTCCTCGACGTGTGGCCGCCCGGTTCGGAGGAGCCCGCGCGCATCGAGCTCTACGGCGATGCCGTGCTCTCCATCAAGTCGTTCGACGCAACCCTCCAGACGACCCGCAGTGACGCAACGCTGAAGGAGCTCTGGCTGCCGCCCGCGCGCGACACCATCCTCGCCAAGGAATACGTGGATCGTGCACGCGATCGCGTCGCGCAGCTCGCCGACATGATCGACTGGCCGACCATGAAGACGCGCGTCCTCGTCGACGACGTCGCCACCGGCCGTGCCTTCTTCGGCGCCGACGCGTTCTTGCCGGCGTATTACGAGACGCTCGTTTCCCTCGACGAGTACCTGCCCGCGGAGGCGCGTTTCGTCATCGCCAATCCCGCCGCCATCACGCGCGTCATCCTCGACGAGCTCGGTCGCGCCACGCAGGACGCCGCGGCGAAGGCGAACGAGCCGCAGTTCCTCCCCGAGACGTTCTTTCGTTCCGAGGACGAGATCGTGCGCGGCCTCGACGCGCATCGCGTCGTCGTCCTCCACGGCGCCGCCGTCGCGGGTGAAGGCGAAGGTCTCGCGAAGTACGAGGTCACGCGGGACGTCGTCCATCTCGCCGCCTCGGACAACGAGGACCTCGCGCGCGCCGTGAAGGCGGCACGCGCGACCAAGGGCCGCTCCGGCACCCTCGCGCCTGTCGCGCGCCGAATCGCCTCTTTCAAAGACAGCGGTCTCGGCGTCTTCATCACCGCGCGCGCGCAGACCCAAGCGGAGCGCCTCGCCGCGCTGCTCCGCCACCAGAACATCCGCTGTCGCATCCGCGCCGCCGCGTTCGACCCAGCATGGCTCTACGAGCGCATCGAGCGCGCCGGGCACGGCGAGGACGAGGACGACGCCACCATCGTCGTCGGTCCCCTCGGTCGAGGCGTGATCCTCCCCGGCGAAGGCTTCGTGATCGTCACCGAGGAAGAGATCTTCGGCGGCCGTGCCCATCGCGTTCGAGAGCGTAAATCCAGGCGTGAGAACGCTCGCGCCTTCGTGGAGGACCTTCGCTCGCTCAGCGTCGGCGACTACGTGGTCCACGTCGATCACGGCATCGGCAAGTACATGGGCCTCGTGCACCGCGACGTCGGCGGCCTGAAGGTCGACCTCCTCGTCGTCGAATACGCGTCGGGCGACAAGCTCTACCTCCCGGTCTATCGGCTCAACCAGATCCAGAAATTCGCCGGCGCCGAGGGCGGCGAGCCGAAGATCGATCGCCTCGGCGGCGCCACCTTCGCCAAGACCAAGTCGCGCGTCGAGAAGGCCGTCAAGCAGATGGCCGACGAGCTCCTCCGCCTCTACGCCGAGCGCCAGGCGCAGCCCGGCGACGCCATCGAGCCCGCCACCGACGACTATCGCGCCTTCGAGGCGACGTTCCCGTTCGACGAGACCGACGATCAGGCGCGCGCCATCGAGGACGTGAACAAGGACCTCGAGACGGCGCGGCCGATGGATCGCCTCGTCTGCGGCGACGTCGGCTTCGGCAAGACCGAGATCGCCATCCGCGCCGCGTTCCGCGTGGCCATGGCCGGCAAGCAGGTCGCGGTGCTCTGCCCGACCACGGTGCTCGCGCAGCAGCACTTCCGGACCTTCGAGCAGCGCATGGCCGATTACCCGATCACCATCCGCGCGCTCTCGCGTTTCCAGGGGAAAAAGGAGTCCGACGAGACCCTGGCGCGCCTCAAGGACGGCAAGGTCGACGTCGTCATCGGCACGCATCGACTGCTCTCGAAGGACATCCACTTCAAGCAGCTCGGGTTGCTCGTGGTCGACGAAGAGCAACGCTTCGGTGTGACGCACAAGGAGCGCATCAAGGCGCTGCGCACGCAAGTCGACGTGCTCACGCTCTCCGCGACGCCCATCCCGCGCACGCTGCAGATGGCGGTGACCGGCCTCCGCGATCTCTCGCTCATCACGACGCCGCCCGTCGATCGCCGCGCGGTGCGCACCTTCGTGACGTCGTTCGACGATCAGGTGCTCAAGGAGGCGATCGGTCGCGAGCTCTCGCGCGGCGGTCAGGTCTTCTACGTCTACAACCGCATCGAGGGCATCTACGAGAAGGCGCAGCGGCTGCACACGCTCTTCCCCGACGCGCGCATCGCCGTGGCGCACGGACAGATGGCCGGGAAGGGCACGTCGGCGCAGGCGCAGGGCGGCGAGACGGTCCTCGAGAAGACCATGCTCGACTTCGTGGAGGGTCGCTACGACATCCTGTGCGCCACGGCGATCATCGAGAGCGGCCTCGACATCCCTCGCGCGAACACCATCATCATCGATCGCGCCGATCTCTTCGGGCTCGCGCAGCTCTATCAGCTTCGTGGACGCGTCGGTCGCTCCAAGGAGCGCGCGTACTGTTACCTCATCGTGCCGCCGCCGAACAAGATGACCGACGAGGCGCGCGCGCGCATCGAGGCGCTCGAGCGACACACCGAGCTCGGCAGCGGCTTCAAGATCGCGAGCCTCGACCTCGAGCTACGCGGCGCCGGCGATCTCCTGGGCGCCGAGCAGTCGGGCAACGTCGCGAGCGTCGGTCTCGACATGTTCTGCTCGATGCTCGACGAGGCGGTGCACGAGCTGCGCGGCGAGCCCGTGATCCACGAGGTGGACCCCGAGCTGTCGTTCGACGTCACCGCGCTTCTACCGGACGATTACGTGTCGGACGTCGGCGTTCGCCTGTCGCTCTACAAGCGCCTCGCGAGCGCGATCGACGAGGCGCATGTCGGTGAGCTCGCCGTCGAGATGGAGGATCGCTTCGGCGCTCCGCCGCCCGAGGCGCGCTGCCTGGTGCGGCTCATGACGCTGAAGTGCGAGCTCCGCAAGATGCGCGTCCTCGGCTGCGAGGCCAACGCGAAGAGCGTGACCTTGCACCTGCGCGACGACACGCCGCTCGATCCCAAGAAGATCCTCGAGCTCGTGAAGCTGCCGCGCAGCCTCTACAAGCTCACGCCGGATCGACTGACGCGCCGCTTCGAGAACGGCAGGGACGGCCTCACGAACTGCGAGGCCATGCTCGGCGAGCTTTCACGCTGCTGGCGCGACTGACGTTGCCCTGTTGCTCTTGCGAGGGCTCCGAAGGACGACCCGTCGAGCGCGGTGCTGGTACGATCGTCGCGGAGGTGACGATGAAGTATGCGTTGTTCGCGGTGCTGGCTCTCGCTGAGGGCTGTGGCGAAACCGGATCGGCAGGTCCTCCTGGTCCCGCCGGACCGCCCGGTGCGAGCGCGACGGCCGGAAGCGGAACCGGAGCTGCCGGAGCCATGGGTGATCCCGGAATGGCCGGAGCCAAGGGCGACCCCGGTAGTGCCGGCGACGCGGGCCCGGGCGGTGCGTCCGCGGTCGTCGCGTATGGCGCGTTCTTCGCGCTCGCCCCGCCGAACAATGCGGCGCCCGTCGCGGTCGGAGGCGCCGTCGAATTTCCGCAGAACGGCGCTGCGAATGGGATCGCGCGTGCGACCGCGTCCACCTTCACGCTCGCGGCCATCGGTGACTACGAGGTCTCGTGGCAAGTGCCCGTGACCGAGGCCGGACAGCTCGTGCTCGCGCTCGACACGGGTGCCGGCGCATTGGAGCTTCCCGGTACCGTGGTAGGACGCGCCACCGGCACGACTCCGATCGTCGGTCACACCATCATCACGACGACCGTCGCGAATTCGATCTTGAGCGTGCGCAATCCCGCGGGCAACTCGACCGCGCTCACCGTGACGCCGCTCGCGGGAGGCACGCATCCCGTCAGTGCCACGCTGATCATCAAGCGCCTGTCGTAGCGATCGAAGCAGCGTGCTGCGGTACGAGTTGCGCTCGGAGCATGATCGACGGTTGGCGCTTTTCTCTGAACGAAGCCGGCCTCAGCGGGCACTCTCCGGCAAGACACGATGAAACGCTTACTCGTTCTCTACAAAGGCCTTCTCTTCGCGGTCGTGAGCGCGCTCATTCTCGGCTTTGCTCCCGTCGCGTCCGCGGACGAGGCGCCAAAGCCCACGATTTACGTGGTGGAGGTGCTCGGCGAGCCGCTGGTGGCCGAACGTCTGCGAGCTGCCGTGGCGCGCGAGCTCTCGGTCACGGCGGTCGCTCCCGATGATCCGCGTGCCGCGACGGCGACGGCGCGCCTGCAATTCGATGCGCGTGGCCCGCAGAAGACGCTGCGCGTGACGTTCTCGCGGACGGAGGTACCGGTGACGCGCGTCGTGACGCTGCCCGACGACGCCGCTCGCGCCGAAACGGTGGCGGTGTTCCTCGCGGGAAACCTTGCGCGGGACGAGGCGAGCGATCTGCTGCGAGGGCTCGCCAAAGCGGACGCGCAAGAGCCGGCGAGCGCCGACGACGCGAAAATCGCTGCCGCGCGAGAGAGAGCCGAGAGCGATCGCCGCGACGCCGAGGATCTCGTGCGGATGCGCACGATGCTGCACGACGGTGCCGACGACGGACACAGAGAACGCGTCTATGGCGCCGTGGGTCGCCTTGCGTTGGCCGCTGCGGTCATCGTGCCGGGCGTCATCGTCTACCAGAACGGCGGTGACGACGTCGCAACACGACGCGACGTCGGAGTCGGGATGGTCGTCGCAGGCGCCGCGCTGACCGTCACGGGCGCCCTCACCCTGCTCGCGACGAGTGACGAGGAAGCAATCTACGGTGACTTCACCACGATCGAGCGCGATGGTCAGGAGCCATCGGCCGTTCTCCACCGAACGGAGCGACGTTGGAGGACGCGGGCGCAGAAGGCAAAGGCAACGCGCCTCTGGAGCGGATACTTCGCTCTGGGTACGAGTGTCGCGGCGCTGACGTTCGGGACGCTCTACGCGCTGCCCGGCCCGCCCTACAGCCCGGCGGTCGCGACAGCTCTCCTCGTGTCCGGCGGCGCCTCAGCGCTCGCCGGCTTTTACACGCTTGCCACGGAGAGTGGTGTCGAGCGTTCGTACCGAACGTGGGCGAGCTTCCGCGCCGAACGTCTCGCGGACATGTCGGCGCGGACGGTGCGCCCGACCTTCGGGTTTGCTCCGATGCCGGGCGGAGGCTTCATCTCCGGGGGATTCGCGTTCTGACCGGATCCTTCGAAAAAGCGTCGGGCTCGTTGAACGGAAGCCGCGTGCGCGGGCACTCACGAGGTGATCGGCGCTCTGCTTCCTTCTGCTCCCGGGGTCCGGCTACCATGGGACTCGGTGGATGGGGACCGCTCTCTTGCCGCCGTCGGCGAGGCTTATGACCAGCACCACGAGCAGGTGCGCACCTTCGCGCGGCGGTTGCTTGGCGACGATGCCGCCGCCGAGGACCTCGTCCAGGAGACGTTCCTCGCGATGTCCCGAGCGATGCCGGGCTTCCGTGGTGAAGCGCCGCTCCGTGCATTTCTAATCGGGATCGCTGCGAATCAGGCGCGGCATCACGTGCGCGCGGCAACCCGTCGTCGCGCGGCGCATCTCCGGAGCGTCGATGAATCGCGACCGCCGCCGTCGACGCCCGAGGACCGAACGGCGCGGCGCGAGCTCGCCGACGCGCTGTCGAGAGCGCTCGATGCGCTTCCGTTCGAGCAGCGAGTCGCCATCGTACTGTGCGAGGTCGAAGATCGCTCGTGCGCCGAGGCTGCGAGCATCGTCGGTGCACCCGAGGCCACGATTCGGACGCGCATCTTCCACGGCAAGCGGAAGCTGCGCGAAGAGCTCGCCGCCATGGGTGTGCGATGAGCGACCGCGACGTTCTCGACGACGCGTTCGATGCGCTCCGCGAGGAGACGCGCGCAAGCAGCGGCGCCGATGAGGCGTCCGCTGCAGCAACGCGGCGCCAGCTCCTGCTCGCGGTCGCGATGCGACGGCGCCGTCGATCGATGGCGATGCGCTTCGTGCTCCCGCTCGCAGCAGCGCTCGCCGCGGGCACGGCATGGGCGGCAGTGACGGGCCGCCTCACGGAGCTCCTCTCACCGACCTCGACACCGACCGCCCCGTCCTCCTCGACGTTCCTCGGGCCCGCGGCGCCGCTCGCGCCGTCCCCCGCCCCGCCCCCGCCCTCGCTCCCGCCCCCGCTCTCGCCCTCGCCTCCGC